>CAYXYS010000060.1:0-1517 GCA_964469735.1 uncultured Candidatus Saccharibacteria bacterium | reverse complement strand
TCTGAGAATCTCCGGTATTATCCACCCAAACATAGGTATTGGAACCGGGATCCGTGGGAACACTAGTCATGTAGGTCACTCCGCCGCCGGAAATAGCAGCCGGCCACGTCGCCGAAGTGAAATACTGATCGTTGGCTCCGTAGTACATTTCTTGGGCTGTAATTATTTGCCTCATATCTGCCTTCCTTGTGGCATCTCTGGCTGATTGCCTGGCTCCTCCCATAGAAACCAAAACAATGGAGGCCAGAATACCGATAATGGCAATAACCACCAGAAGTTCGATAAGAGTGAAACCCGTCTTGCTGCGAGGCAGGCCGCGGTGTTTTTTAGCGAAAACTTGAATCATGGTTTTTAATATTTATTAAAGGTTATTACTCGACCTTTGTCTTATTTTTTTAATTCAATTTCATTATATCACAATAGTAAATAAATGTAATTGTGAAAAACTCAAATTCCGGTCATTTTATACATAGGCAGCAAAACGGAAGCCATCAGCAACGCTACTATCAATCCCAGAAAAACTACCAGCATAGGCTCAAGAATGCTCAATAGATTATCGATTGACCTATCTATCTCTTTCTGATAAAAATTTACCACATTCATAAGACTTTTATCTACGGTGCCCGTCCGCTCCCCCACGTTGACCATCTGGGTAACCAAGGGAGGGAACTCATCCGGATACCTGGCCATCACTTTGCTTATCTTTTCTCCCCTTCTTACTTCTTCTTTTATATCCGTTATGATCTCTTGATAAACGCTGTTTCCAACTACGTCTCCGGTAATTTCCAGGGCGCTGGCAATGGGAAGGCCTCCGCCAATCAACGTGGAAAGATTTTCGGAAAAACGGGAAACGTAAATCATTTTAACAAAGGGGCCAATAAGGGGAATTTTCAAGAGAATGCGGTTCCAGTTTTTCTTGCCTTCTTCGGTTTTAAAATAGCGATAAATTAAAATTCCGCCCCCAAAAATCAAAATCGCAAAAATCCACCACCAGCTTCTCAAGAGATTAGAAAGGCCTATCACAACTTTAGTCAAAAGGGGCAGCTCCTGTCCGGTTTCCGTTAAAACCTTAGACAAGC
Organism: uncultured Candidatus Saccharibacteria bacterium; assembly: GCA_964469735.1. Classification (GTDB taxonomy): domain Bacteria; phylum Patescibacteriota; class Minisyncoccia; order Minisyncoccales; family MHMH01; genus JACOYH01. The sequence continues at coordinate 438 of CAYXYS010000060.1, read as the reverse complement.
TGGGGATAACGAAGAACATCATCATTATAAGCACTCCTATTACCACCACGACTATCATAGCGGGATAAATCATTGCTCCCTTTATTTTCGAAGAAAGATGATATTCTCTTTCAAGGTGCTCAGCCAAATAGTCCAAACTTTCAGACAGCGTTCCTGAAGCCTCTCCGGACTTAACCATATTAACATAAAAGGAAGAAAAAAGTTTCGGGAATTTGGACAAAGATTGGGAAAGTGAGGTTCCGCCCTCCACCTCGTCGGCTATTTCCGTTATCTTCTCCCTGAAATTGGCGTTTTTTGTCTGCTTTGCCATAGCGCTCAAGGATTCCACAAGAGGTATCTGCGACTTGAACATTAAGGACAGCTGGCGGGAAAAATTAACTATGTCTTTCTGAGAAACGCCTCCGAACAGCTGGATTTTTTTGGCGTAAAAGGGCTGTT
>CAYXYS010000059.1:0-1554 GCA_964469735.1 uncultured Candidatus Saccharibacteria bacterium | reverse complement strand
AGAAGACATAAAACAGGCCTATGAAGACGCCATAGCGGTTTTGGATGCCTCGTATTCCGCAGGTTCAGTTGCTTTATCCGAGGTTGTTTCAATAAGAAGAACATATTTCGGGGGTATGGATCAGGAGAGTACTTTAGTAAAAAGCAAGGAGGAAGAAATCAGTGCCAGCCTATCTGCGGCAAAAACTAAAATAGACGCAGCCAGGGCTGAAGAAAGCGCAGAGAACATAGAGAGCGCCTTATCGGAATTGAGAAGCGCCCTTAATGTCAGCTATCAAGCCCTTTCCGTGATAAGGGAAACAACCGACACTCTTGTCTATAAAGATGTTGTTAGCAGTACCGATAAAACCTCTTTAAATACCCAAAAAACCAATGTTAACACGGCGTTGTCAAACATTATCGGAGCTCAGCAAACCATATCATCTACCAAAATTGCCAATCAGAGCAATATAAGCGCTGCTGAGGGAGCGCTTAAATCGGCTGAAGACGAACTCGCTCTCATGGTAGCCGAACCTCGTCCGGAAGATATCAATTTATACCAAGCCCAAGTCAGGCAAGCCCAGGCCAGAGTTGACTCCCTACAGAATACCATTGCCGAAGCCACCTTAAAGAGTCCGGTTCACGGAACTGTTGCTAAAATCAACAAAGAAGTTGGAGAAACCGTTCAGCCGGCGCTGACCGAGTCGGTAGTTTCTATTCTTCCGTCTGACCCATATAAAATTGAAGCTGCTGTTTACGAGGAAGATATAGTTAGGGTTGAAATTAATGATCCCGTAGAAATAGAGCTAATTGCTTTTCCAGATAGAGTCTTTAAGGGAAAGGTGGTTTCAATCGATCCCGCCGAGGAGCTTATTGACGGAGTGGTCTACTACATGGTTACCATTAATTTTGACGAAGAAGTTCCGCAAGGCTTAAAGCCTGCCATGACGGCCGATATTACAATTAAGACCGACTCCAGAGAAAATGTTTTGATTATTCCCGAAGATGCCATCATCAGTTCTGAAGGTAAAAGTTTTGTTCGCATGTTTGAGGACGGAGAGATTAAGGAACGGGAAGTGGAGGTTGGATTAATAGGCGAAGACGATATGGTGGAAATAATTTTCGGGCTCGAAGAAGGCGAAGAAGTAATTTTGAATTAATATGGATCCGGTTATTAAACTGGAGGACGTTAGGAAAACCTATCAATTGGGAAAGGTGGAGTTAGAGGCGGTTAGGGGCATAAGCCTGGAGATAAATCCAGGCTCTTTTGTGACTATTATGGGTCCTTCCGGTTCCGGGAAATCAACTCTTTTAAATATGATTGGCTGTTTAGACGTTCCCTCCGGCGGAAAAATATTTCTTAAGGGTAAAGATGTTACCAAAATGACAGAAACCCAATTGGCCCAGTTGAGAGGAAAGACCGTAGGATTTATTTTCCAGGAATTCAACCTTATACCCAATCTTACCGCTCTGGAAAATGTTACTCTGCCGATGATATTTCAGGGAAAATCGGAAACAGAGAGAAAAAGAAAGGGAGCGGAGTTGCTTTCCAGCTTGGGGCTAAAGGACAGGATAA
>CAYXYS010000058.1:0-1616 GCA_964469735.1 uncultured Candidatus Saccharibacteria bacterium | reverse complement strand
GGATTAAAAAAACCGCTCTTTTCCCAGAGTTGATATATCTTTCCTTCCGTTTTTTCCGGTTCGTAGGCTTTTGGCAGCTCCATATATTCTTACTTTATCACTAAGCTTGATTTTTTCCAAGTTTCAGGTTAAAATGCGAACGTAGTGGTCCCATCGTCTAGTCTGGTCCAGGACGCCGGGTTTTCATCCCGGCAACACCGGTTCAAATCCGGTTGGGACCGCAAATAAAAATTGTATGCGCTGTAATGTGCATACAATTTTTGTTTACAGTTTCAATCTGGTGAGAACCGGGCTCCCTTCCGAAGGAATCCTTCGGGCAACTCTTCAAATCCGGTTGGGACCGCAAATAAAAATTGACCGAGGCCCGACCCCGGACATATTATTCGAGATGTATATTCTCTCGGAAATCAGATACCCTTTCCCGCAATAAAGGGTATTTTTTTAATTGAGGGTCTTCTTCTAAAATTTCTTTGGCTATTTGGCGGGTTTTTTCCACTAAAGGTATGTTTTTTAAAGATTCCATGGCAAGGTCGGGCATGCCCCATTGCCTTTTTCCTTTGAAGTCTCCCGGCCCCCTTATCTCCAGATCCTTTTCCGCCAACTCAAATCCGTTTTCCGCTTCCGTTAAGGCCTTAAGCCTACGCCCGGTTTTATCCGCTCCGGAATCGGTGAAAAGCAGGCAGTACGACTGATATTTAGATCTTCCTACTCTTCCTCGGAATTGGTGGAGCTGGGCCAGGCCGAAGCGGTCGGCTCCTTCAATAACCATGCAGGTGGCGTTGGGAACGTCAACTCCCACTTCCACTACGGAAGTGGAAACAAGAATGTCGGATTTTTTATTATTAAAATCCCTCATGGTTTTTTCCTTTTCGGGCCCGGGCATCTTGCCGTGGAGCATAGCCAGCCTTAATTCGGGGAATATTTCCTTGGAAAGCTTCTCGTATTCCCGCTTAACCGATTTAACTTCCAATTTCCCTTCCTCCTCGATCCGGGGACAGATGACGAAAGCCTGCCTTCCCTTTTTAACTTCCTTCCTTATCAGCTCGTAGGCGGAATTCCTTTCTTCGGGGGGAACTATTTTGGTAATTATCTTTTTCCTTCCCGATGGTAATTCTTCTATTAAAGACAAATCAAGATCTCCGTATATGGTCAGAGCCAGAGTGCGGGGAATTGGAGTGGCTGTCATAGACAGGAGATGGGGGATTGTTCGGGAATTGTGCAGCAGTTTGGCTCTCTGCTCGACTCCGAAGCGATGTTGCTCGTCCAAAACCACCAGAGCCAGTTTCCCGAACTTTACTTTATCCTGTATTAAAGCGTGAGTGCCGATAATCAGGCCGATGTCTCCGTTCCTGGCTTTCTCGAGAAGCTTCTTTCTTGATATTTCTATTTCCTGGTTTTTAAGCTTTTTTGAGTAGAACTTATCCGATTTTCCGGTCAGCAGGCCTACGTCTATGCGGAACTTATTGATGAGGTCCCATACGGTTTTAAAATGCTGTTTGGCTAGGATCTCCGTGGGCGCCATCAAAACTGCCTGATGCCCAGCCTTAATAACGTTGATTATGGCCATAGCGGCCACCACGGTTTTTCCCGAGCCGACGTCTCCTTCAAGCAATCTA
>CAYXYS010000057.1:0-1616 GCA_964469735.1 uncultured Candidatus Saccharibacteria bacterium | reverse complement strand
AAGAGTCCATAAGGAATTTGGGCGGAAAAGTTTCTGCCGTATATTTTCCCGACCGGGAAGAAGAAGGCTACGGGGTGAATGAAGAAGCTTTGGAGTATTTAAAAGATAAGGCACCGGCTTTAATGATTGTCATGGATTGCGGCATAGGGAATTTTAAGGAACTGAAGCAAGCCAAGAAGATGGGCATTGAAGTTGTTATAGTCGACCATCACAAGGTACTGGAAAAGCTTCCCGAAGCTTCCATAATAATTGACCCGAAACAGAAAGGAGACAAGTATCCATTTAAGGAATTTGCTGCCGCCGGAATAACTTATAGGCTGGCCGAAGAAATGCTGGGAGAGAAAATGACGTCTTCCTTAAGAAATAATTTTTTAGAGTTAGCTGCAATAGCAACGATAGCCGACATGATGCCCCAGAAAGAAGACAATCTGGAGATTATTTCAGGAGGATTGAGCGTCTTAAAGAATACCGACCGGCCCGGGTTGAGGGCTTTTTTCGAAATAGGAAGACTAGACAGCGATTTAAACCATCTCATCCAAAAAATAATTTCAGCCTGCCATGCCGGAGGAACGAAAAACCATCTCAATGAAGCTTATATTCTTTTAACCCTGCCGTCTTTGGGGGAAGCCAAGGCCATGGTGGAAGAGCTTTGGGAAAAGTCCAAAGCCAAGCATTTTAGGATAAAAGAAATAGTTGAAGAGATAGAAGAAAGGCTGGCGGGCAGGAGCGGCGAACCGTTTATTTTCGAAGGCGGCGACGACTGGCCAGTATTGATGCTTGGGCCGGCAGCCTCCAGGGTTTGTAACAGCCATAAAAAACCGGTTTTTTTATATAGCCGGAGAGAGGGGGATTCTCAGGGAGCGGTTAGAACTCCTAAAGGCATAGACAGCGTTGACGCTATGAAGCGCTGCGCCAAACTCCTTAAAACTTACGGGGGCCATCCTCAAGCCTCGGGATTCAGGGTGGACAATGATAAGCTGGAGGATTTTAAGAATTGCTTGTCAAAATATTTCAGTAAATTATAAAAATATTGCTGCCCTTACGGCGGCTTTTAGTTTTTCTTAAATTGTTTTAAAATTAGAGTATGGAAAAAATAATCATATACACTGACGGAGGAGCAAGGGGCAATCCGGGGCCGGGCGGCATAGGCGTTGTTATTGCAAATAATAAAGGAAAGATACTCAAGGAGTACGGAGAATATTTGGGCGAAAATATAACCAACAACGAAGCTGAATACCAGGCAGTCATTTTCGGATTAAAGAAAGCAAAAGCTCTTTTCGGCAAGGACAGAATTAAAGCTGCCGAAGCGGAGGTGAGAGCCGATTCCGAGCTCTTGGTCAAACAAATGAACGGGCAGTATAAAATTATGGAACCGAGAATCCAGCAGCTGTTTATTGCCGTTTGGAATCTTAAAATAGAATTCGGCAAAGTTAGTTTTATTAGCATTCCAAGGGAGCAAAATAAAGAGGCCGATAGGCTAGTTAATGAGGTTTTGGACCGGAAGGAACAAGCTCGCTTGACAGGCCTTTTCGGGTGAGTATAATGAATATTGTCATGAGAAAAATTAAAACCATGCCAAACATAAGAAGCGGATAATTCTGATGACTTTAATTTGT
>CAYXYS010000056.1:0-1630 GCA_964469735.1 uncultured Candidatus Saccharibacteria bacterium | reverse complement strand
GGCAACTCTTCGAGTCCCCGCCTCGACGAGCCAGTCGTCAGGCGAGGCGGGCTGGTGGGGGCACCCTAAATTCCGCTTCGCGGGAGCGGGTGCGCGACGGTTCGAAACAAAAACCGTTTAGGGCACAAGGAGAGGAAAGGCCGGATTTGCCTCTTTTTCTTTTGACGCCTGCCCCGCATTTAATCTGTGATTTGTATATCAAGATTTGGGCTGAAAAACAAAGGTGTTTTTGACAAAGATTAAGTGCTGGGTAAAATGAATATATATGCTACCTAAAGTTCAGACTCCAGTTAAAAAAATCGAGGACTATAGAGAATATATAAGTCAAAAACAATACGAGGAAATAAAGGAGAAAGCAAAACGCCTAAAAGGGCTCAAGGTTAACATGGTCAACTCCACGCCTCGAGGCGGGGGAGTGGCGGAAATCCTAAAGAGCCTTGTCCCGCTGATGAAGGGAATAGGATTGAAGGCGAACTGGTATACGATTCCGGCAAGAGAGGACTTCTTTAAAATAACGAAAGAGATGCACAACGCCCTGCAGGGGAAAATGTACGACTTCCCTTTCAGCGCCAGAAAAAGATACATCCAGCATATGGCCAGAACGGCCGCTTTAATGAAGGACATGGAAGCCGACGTCTGGGTCGTCCACGATCCCCAGCCCGCCGGAGTTATCCAATACCTGCCTCACTTCCATCCGTCAGCTTGCAGGCTGCATATCGATTTAAGTTCGCCGAATCAAGATGTCTGGGAATTTGTAGCGGGATTTTTAGAAATGTATGATCGGGTAGTGGTCAGCTCAAAAGAATTTGTCAGGCCGGAAATAGAAAGGGAAGCTATTGTATTTCCTCCGGCAATCGATCCTTTGATGCCAAAAAACCAGCCCATGGACGAAAAATACTGCCTGGAGGTAACAAAGAGCCTGGGAATAGACATAAAGAAACCCCTAGTTACCCAGGTTTCAAGGTTCGATCCCTGGAAGGATCCCTTGGGAGTTATTAAAGCATACAAGCTGGCCAAAAAAGAAATTCCCAATCTCCAGCTAGCCATGGCCGGACTGTTTTTAGCCCAGGACGATCCGGAGGGATTAAAGGTTTACAAAAAAGTTAAAGCCGAAGTGGGCAACGATCCCGACGTTTTCCTGTTCTCAAATCCTAATATTCTCGGAGGACTGAAGGTGGACACTTTTGTTAATGCCCTGCAGGTCGCTTCAGACGTAGTTCTACAAAAATCAGTCAAAGAGGGTTTTGGGCTGACGGTAACGGAAGCAATGTGGAAGGGAAAAGCAGTAATAGGAGGAAAAGCCGGAGGAATTAAAATACAGATAAAAGACGGGGAGAACGGATTTGCTGCCGTCACCCCGGAAGAAACCGCCCAAAAGATAGTCAAGCTTATTCGTAACCCCGATATGGCCAGAAGAATAGGTAAAAAGGCCAAAGAATCGGTAAAGAAAAATTTTCTGATGCCCAGGCTGCTTAACGACTATCTGGATTTATTTGAGTATTTGACCACACATCATATCAACAATAAAAGGTCCAACGGTTCGCAAGAAGTAATGGAAATGTTTTCACCATATTAAGCGGAGCGAAACCGAGCGCTCAGTTTTGTATGATAATCTGTTCAATATTTAAAT
>CAYXYS010000055.1:0-1834 GCA_964469735.1 uncultured Candidatus Saccharibacteria bacterium | reverse complement strand
TGCTACCGCCTCTTTCGGCCAGGGGATAGAAATGACGCCCATTCAGCTGGTTAGGGCATTTTCTGCCATAGCTAACGGGGGAAAACTGGTAGAGCCGCATATTGTAAAAGAAATTAAAAGCGGTGATAATGAGGCAATAGAAGTAGAGCCGAAAGTTAAGGAGGGAGTCATTTCATTCAGCACTGCTCAAAAACTGACGGCTATGCTGGTTAGCGTGGTGGAAAACGGATTCGGCAAAGCGGCCAGGATTCCGGGATATTATGTCGCCGGAAAAACTGGCACGGCCCAAGTTTCCCTTTCTGCCATAGGAGGAGAAAGCGGCTATTCCGATAAAACATGGCAGAGCTTCATAGGTTTTGCTCCCGCTTTCAATCCTCAGTTTTTAGTACTGGTTAAATTGGATAATCCCGCCACTAAGACCGCCGAATATTCTGCCGTTCCGATCTTTCGGGAGCTGGCCAAATACATAATAGATTATTACAACATTCCACCCGATTACAGCGATTAATATCATATGAGCAGTTTTTTAAAGAAAATAAAGTTTGTTTTTAAGCGCCCCAAAATAGTGGTGGTGGCCGGAGCCGGCCGAAATACCGCCAGAGAGGCGGTTTTCGAGGTTCTGAGCGCCCACTTTAAAATAGACAAAGACGTTTTTATCTGCGATGCCGGCGATTGGAGCAGAAATGATTTAAAGTTCTTTTTTTCCAAATCCAAACTTCCCATATTGGTAATTACCCATATAGGAGAATACCATCCAGAAAAAGAGTTTTTTGCCGGAGACCTTAAAGACGCGGAAGAGATAGTCGATTTGGCAAAGTCTTTGCCGGCTCACGGATGGCTGGTTTTGAACTACGACGACGAAGTCGTTAGAGATATCCATAATCAAAGCTGCGCCCATCCATTGACTTTCGGTATGGGGGCTAGAGCGGACATAAAAATCAGCGACGTGGTCCTGACCCAATTTCCCGACATAGGAACCAATTTTAAAATTAATTATGAAGGTAAAACCGTCCCGGTGTGGTTGGAAAAACTGTTTGGCAAAGAAAATATTTATGCTGCCTTGGCTGCCGCGGCCGTCGGAGAAACGCTTGAGCTGAATCTGATTGAAATATCCGTTGCTCTTAAGCGCTATTGCGGGGTATCCGGGAAGCTGAGGATAATGGATGGAATAAAAAAATCTTTTATCTTAGACGACTCTGAAAATGCTTCCGTTCTTTCAATGGCTGAAGCTCTGGATATTATGAATAAGATAGAGGTTCCAGGTAGAAAGATTGCCGTTTTAGGAGACATAGTCGGAGTGGGCAAATACACGATTGAGGCCCATGAAGCCATAGGCGAAAAAGTTGGCCGAACGGCTGATTTGCTTTTTACCGTGGGGAATAGAGCAAGGTTTTTCGCTCAAGGAGCCATTGCTAAAGGAATGGACCAAGATAGCATTTTCCAATTCGACGACATTCAGAGGGCGGGCATTAAACTCCAAGAGGAAATAAAAACCGGAGACTTGATATTAGTTGACGGTTCCAAAGAAATGAATATGGGGGAGGTTATATTGGAAGTCAAGGCTTGATTTTTCATTGACTCTGGCTTAATTTTATGTTAAAGCTTTAAGAGAAGGCCTTTTTATTTACGGCCCTATCGTCTAGTCTGGCTTAGGACGCGTGCTTCTCAAGCATGTAACTCGGGTTCGAATCCCGATGGGGCCGCAGAGAAATTTTATACGCCTCGGGCGTATATAAATTTTTCTGGGGAGTTATCTGATGAGAACCAGACTCCCTTGCGGCCTTCGGGCAACTCTCCGGTTGGGGCCGCAATTCGTTCCTTAAAAGAAAATAGA
>CAYXYS010000054.1:0-1868 GCA_964469735.1 uncultured Candidatus Saccharibacteria bacterium | reverse complement strand
TAAAAAGTTAATTCTCGGAGAACCGACGTTCTGAAATTCATCAATCCCTTCTTTTGTCCAGCCCCTTACCAAGCTTTGTTCCCAAGCGTAATCTCCCACGATTTTCACCGCTAATTTCTTTCTTAATATTTTGCTCGCCATTAATCCGGGTATTCCCACGCTGAATAAGTTTTGAGCATAGATTAAATCGCTTCCGGTAGATTCCTTTAGGGTTTTGATAAAAAAGATTATATGCCTTAAAACCTTCGGCCATTTCTTTGAAATACAAACGACCCTGAAGGGGTAATCGCCTCTTTTTTTTCCATAGGTTACTACCTTAACTTCATTACTCTTTCTGGATAATTCTCTCGCCAGCCTTTCAGTATAAATTGCCGGACCCCCTATTTCCGGAGGAAATATGCCGGTTAAAATTACAATCCGCATAATGTTTTGCTTTCCAATTGTTTTTCGTTAATTAGGTAATCTAAAATACCATCCAGTCTTTGCCAAAACTCGCCTGCCTCTTTCTCTGTTTTAGTATACGGACTGGTGCCCATCATCAGTTCGTTGGAATGAAACATCGTATTCAGTACCTGACCATTACTGAGGTCTGAAAGCCATTTCATATCGGATAAAGAAGAAACAGACGGCCTCAGCCATACGGTTTTAGCCACCCCTAATTTGCCCAAGACCGATTTAACTGCCGGAGAAAGTTTTCTGTAAAAACTGGGGCCTTTTTTAATCAAAATAGTTATGGGCACCTCTAAAATACCATTCCAGTCGTAAGAATCAGTACTTGTGACGCTAGAAAAATCGGGGCCACCATCGTTTGACCAGTTCATTGTAGGAGTAACGCTGCTATCAACCCTATATCCTAGCTCTTTTAGGATTTTGAGGCTCTCTTCATCTAATCCGTACCTTCCCGCGCGATAAGAAACCGGCCTTTTTCCAAACGACTTTTCTATCGCTGAGGTAAGCTGAGTTAATTTTTCTCTCTCTAATTCCGAATTATTAGGATAATCCTGCCTACGTTTCTCCTCCTCTGATTTAAACGGAGGACAAGTCCAGGGGTGCAGATGAGCCCCTATTTCAGCTCCTTCTTCAGCGGCTTTCCTTAAAATATCAACGCTTTTTTCATCCGTGGCTACAGGATAGGTAATCAAATATGTCGGCTTGACGCCGTATTTTTTAAACAAATCCTGAAGCTTGGGAATAGCTTTGATATTTTCCAAGGAGTAAGGAAATTCAGCCCTTCCTCTGGGATTGTCTATTTCAGTATCAATTGTTACTGTAAGATATTTTTTCATTAAAAGAATTTATGGAAAATCTTCTTTAAAAACGGAGGGTAATCCAAGCCCAGTTTGGCGAAAAAGACAAGAGGTGTTCTGACGGGGACGTAAATGAAATTAATGAAAGCGAAATAAAGCTTTTGTAAAAGGCCGAGGGGTTTGTTAATATCTATCGCCTTTCGCCCGCAGCGCACCTTAAACCTCTTATTTCTAAAAGCGCCGCATATCTCTCCAATGCTTAATTCCTTAAGCTCAACTTCAACCCAAAATTTATCCAATCCAGCGGCGCTATGAGCGTCCAGGCCGGCCATTGCGATAAGATTAGTTTCCTCCAAGTGCCTAAAAGATTTAATGTTCGGGGCATACTTGGAATCGTACTTAGCATTCCAAACCTCTATGCCGTCCAGCTTATCAATCAACTCTTTGGGTAATTTGCCCGAATAATGGCTAGCGTGAGCCAGAACTAAAAACTGCTCTTCGGTAAAATCTTGTTTTATGATGTCATTAAAGTCAGGATCGTGATTAATGAAATTCCGGCCGTTGTAAACGATAATGTGATAGCTTCTCTTTGGGGAAACCTCAAATCCGGGCACTATGAGG
>CAYXYS010000053.1:0-1871 GCA_964469735.1 uncultured Candidatus Saccharibacteria bacterium | reverse complement strand
TTTCCTTCACATCTTTAAGCAAATTGCCCATTACTCTCCGAATTTCCCAGTGGGCAGCCGGCGAAGTCCTCAGCTTGAAGATATGCCGCCACTCGCGGAAATTGGCAGTCAGAACTATTTGCGATTTAATGCCGATAGGTAGAACCTGTCTGGCATCCTGTGGCACCCATTCTGCTTTTCTCAAGCCGCGGTACATCTGCTCGTTCAAACTTATCCATTCCCGAAAGGAAACAGAAATCTTCGTGCCTCCCGGAAGATTGAGTTCCACGAGTTTTTTATCGGAATCTTTGTCGGGCGGAATTACCACTTTAAAGTCGCTTTCATCCACGTACCTGGTCGATTCTTGGGTTGGACTGGCTATCCGATGGCGGACCAGCTCGTGGGTAAATCCGCGGCAAACGTCGTTAAATTCCACTGTCATGCAAGAATGTTCTATTACGCTTTCATGCCCCCGGTCTCTGATCATTTTCACGAATCTGGCCGCAGACTCGTCGCTAATTTTATCCCGGCTCTGATAGGCTGTGCGGCCGGCCACTTCAATCAGCTGAAGCGGGTTTTCACCATCCATGCCGGCCATTATAGCTAGAATCCGATGGCTGCCTGCGTTCTTTAGTATTTCTGCCATGCTTATTCCTCCTTTTTAAGGATTTTTGATTCGACCTTCTCTCTTATTTCGAAAAATACTTCGTCAATCGGCCGCTCCCCGTTTACGATATAGACATTTCTGAAGCGTTCGGGTATCACAGCGTAAGTTTCCCACACTCTAGCAAGCTTGTTTTCTTTTTCAAAAAGGGTTTTGGCCTCTCCCCTTTTTTCTATTCTCTCAACACAAACCTTCGGCGAGACTCTCAGGATAATTGTCAGATCGGGCAGCAGAAACTCGTCGTTCATTTTAACAAGCTCATCCAAATCCAAACCTTCGGAAGCCCCGAAAGCGAAGGTGGAAAAACAATAACGATCGGAAATGACTGTTTTCGCTTCTTGAAGGGCGGGAACAATCAGATTCTCTAAGTGCTCTCTCCTATCTCGCGTAAAGAGTTTCTGCAGCTTAATGGGCTTGATTTTCGCCTTCTCGTCCAATATTTCTCTTATTCTTCTTCCGGCTTCGGAATCCATTGTCGGCTCTTTGGTGGAAACAACCCGAAAACCTCTTCCCTCTAAAAACTTTTTTAAAAGAGCTACCTGGGTCGTCTGACCGGACCCGTCTAATCCTTCTATGACTATGAACCTGCCTGGGTACGGATTATCTTTCATAATCCCCCTCCTTTGAATTATTTTCTTTTATTTCAAAACTGATACTTTTGCCCCGAAAAGCTCCTCCGGGACCGGTCAAAATATCCAATTCTTTATTTATAGCTTCATCAAAATTCATATCGACCCTTTTCATTTCAACCCCGGAAATTTCAGCTAACTTAAATATATAATCCCCTCCCCTGGCTTTATTATTGTAATCACGCGTAAAGAGTATCCTCTTTACGCTCTTTGATATTAGTTTTTTAACGCAATCAATGCAAGGAGTCCCAAGAACATAGGCTGTAGCTCCTTCAAGATCGGCAGTGCTGTGAAGAATGGCGTTAACCTCCGCATGAAGGGTCCTTATGCAATGGCCGTCAACCATTAAATGGCCTACATCGTCGCAATGCGGATGCCCCGGCAAAGAACCGTTATAGCCAGCCCCAACTAAACGATTATTCTTATCAACCAGTAGGCAAGCGGCTCTTAAGCGATCGCAAGTTCCCCGAGTGGAATAAAAAAGGGCCAAAGTGAACCAAAATTCGTCCCAGCTCGGCCTCTTTATTTTTGACGGTTGATTGTCCATAGAAAAAATGCCCGAGATTAGGGCATTATTTCAACTCCCATATTTTTGGCGG
>CAYXYS010000052.1:0-1974 GCA_964469735.1 uncultured Candidatus Saccharibacteria bacterium | reverse complement strand
CCAAGAAAAAAAACGAAAAAGCCGGCAAGAATTTATTTATAACCTTGGTGACTAATCTTAGTTTGTTAACAGAAGAGAAATATAAGTTTCTTGCAAAAAACAGAGTTATTTTTTGCACTTCTCTTGATGGTCCGAAAGAGCTCCATAATAAAAATAGGCCTTGGCTTGGTAGAGACAGCTATCAAGCCACATCCGGATGGATAAAAAAAATACAGGACCGTCAGAAAAAAGATACTGATTTGTATCATATTTCAGCATTACTGACCGTATCCAGATTTTCCTTAAAATATTCCAGAGAAATAATAGATACCTATCGCCGATTTGGGTTTTCGGGAATTCACCTAAGACCGTTAAGCTTTTTAGGCTTATCTGGTAAAATGAGAAATAGGATAGGCTATTCTGTAGAAGAGTTCCTTGCATATTGGCGAGAAACAATGGATTACATTATTTCTTTAAATTTGAAAGGGGAGTATTTTACAGAACGAGGGTCAAAGATAATGCTTCAAAAGATTTTGACTGACAGGGATCCGGGATTTCTTGACTTAAGGTCTCCCTGCGGAGCGGGCATAGGGCAGTTGTTGTATAATTACGACGGGAAGGTTTATACCTGCGATGAGGGGAGGATGCTCGGAAACGACGCCTTTTTAATCGGTAACGTAAAAGAAAACAGCTACAAAGAAATTATTTCTCACGATACCGTGAAGTCTTTGTGCGTCGCCTCCCTATTAGAAAGTCTTCCTTGCGATAATTGTGTCTACAAGCCGTATTGCGGAGTTTGTCCCGTTTTAAACTACGCTCTTTATGGGGATATTTTTACTTTTATGCCTGGCAACGAAAAATGCCAATTGCATAAAAGAATGCTGGACTATCTATTTGAAAAATTACAAAATAAAGAAATAGCGGAAGTTTTTAAGAGCTGGGTTGGACTTAAAGTTGATTAATTATAATGAAAAAGTTTCCTTCCATAAAAAAGAATATTAAGTCTTTTCTGACTAGTGAGGAGGGAAAGATAACTAAGAAGAATGCCGCTGAATTGGGGGTGGGTTTGGCGGTTTTAGGGGTTATGCTCGGCAACAGCGCTTCAGCCCATGACAGTTGCTGGAAGGGAGACCATTCATCTCACGCTTCCCATGGCTCCCACTCATCTCATTCTTCCCACGGCTCTCACGGTTCTCATAGCTCTCATGCTTCCCACTCTTCCCACGGCTCCCATGGCTCGCATTCCTCGCATTCCTCGCATAGTTCCCATTCATCACACGGTTCCCACGGCTCGCATAGTTCTCATTCTTCCCACGGTTCCCACGGCTCGCATAGTTCTCATTCTTCCCACGGTTCCCACGGCTCCCATTCATCACACGGTTCCCACGGCTCGCATAGTTCCCACTCTTCCCACGGCTCCCATGGCTCCCATTCTTCCCACGGCTCTCACGGTTCTCATAGTTCTCATAGTTCTCATTCTAGTTGTTGCCCATTCATAATCCTTTGGAATGGCAAGGAATATGTTATGGAGAACAATATTCTCCCCGAGTCAGAAAACCAAGCGAGGAAGGATCTTTTTGTCGATGATTTTTATAAACTGGAATCAAGCCCTCAGCCGCAGGGAGGAAAATATAAGCTGCGAATTTTAGAGTTTGAACAGGAACATTCATATTTTTCAAATTTCGAACTGGTTCGGGTCATTCATCCAAAAAATCTGATTCCTGCTATTTTAGGCGGCAAGATGGTTTTTTATACCGAGACCAAACTCCCTTCTAAAATAATAAATAATCAGGGGAAAAATATCGTGAAGGCTATTAGCCGCGGAGATGCATTTAAGGGAACGGCGGAAGATTTTTTGAGTGTTAAATTCGAAAAGCTTACCGGCAAAGAGAACGCCTTAATCTGGCGGGCCTCTTTAAGGGCCGGTTATCCCCGCGCAGAAAGCATCCAAAAAGCTCTAAAGAGGTTAAAGACCGAAAAACAGATAGGCAGTTT
>CAYXYS010000051.1:0-2279 GCA_964469735.1 uncultured Candidatus Saccharibacteria bacterium | reverse complement strand
CGATGCTCCCGAAATAATAAAATAATCTTTCAGCCAAAAACGATTTAGAAGGAATAAAAAGGCCGATCCGCCAAAAAGCGGGGCCAGAGATATTAAAGGCATCCCCAAAATAGGCAGCTTAGGCTCCGAATGAACCACCCTGGGCTGTCTGGAAAAAACTTTAAATTCTTTGATTTTAGCTCCGGTCAGCAAACAAAGCGCAGCGTGAGACGTTTCATGGACAAAAGAGCCCAAGAAATACAATAAGCGCACCGGCTTATAATTCAAAAATTGCCAGTTGATCCAGTTGCTTAAGTATCCGGAAATAGTAATTAATATGATTAATACTCCGAGATTCATATCTAATACTTTAACTTCACCATATCTCCAATGGTTAAGCCGATTTTGGCTGCCAGACCGCCGTTTATCTCCAATACGTATTTAGCCCTTTGGCTGGGTTTTATGGTTTCGTAATGAACGCCGGAGTTAGGCTGGAGGTTTTCTGCAATATACGTAATTTTGCCATTCTTATCTATCCAAATTATATCCAGGGGGATAAGAACGTTTTTCATCCAGAAAGAATAGTTTCCTTCTTCTTTAAAAACGAACAGCATACCTTCGTTCCCTGGCAAGTTTTCCCTATACATCAACCCCCTACTTCTTTCTTCCGGGGTAGAGGCTATCTCTACTAAAAAACAATTATTTTTGAAGCAGGTTTTGGCGTTACTCGGACGGTCGCTAAAAATCCATCCGGCTGCCGCAGCTAAAACAATTGCAGCAGCGAAAATCAATAAAGCGCTTTTTCTTTTCATTAATATATTTTAGCAAAATACGTGCGATAAAACATCTTTTCCAAATAAAAAACCGCCGATGTGGCGGTTTATACATCCCCTATTCAATAAACGTAAGGGCCACTCCCTTCTTGTCGCATCTGCCTGTGCGGCCGATGCGGTGAATATAATCTTCGTAAGTAGCGGGGGCATCGTAATTGATAACGTGGCTAATATCGGCAACGTCGATTCCCCTGGCCGCTACGTCCGTGGCAACCAATATCCGCGTTTTGTTGTCCTTAAACATACCCAAGGCTTTCTGCCGCTGGGAATTATTCTTGTTCCCATGAATGGACTCTGCCTTAAAGCCGTTGCGGTAAAGCACTCTTGAAAGTTTTTCTACTCCGTGCTTGGTGCGG
This sequence comes from uncultured Candidatus Saccharibacteria bacterium, assembly GCA_964469735.1. Taxonomy (GTDB): domain Bacteria; phylum Patescibacteriota; class Minisyncoccia; order Minisyncoccales; family MHMH01; genus JACOYH01. The sequence goes on along the minus strand of CAYXYS010000051.1, from coordinate 1,111 downwards.
CCGAAGATAAGAACCTTGCTGAACTCTTTTTGGCTTAAAAGCTCGTTAAGGACATCCAACTTTGTCTTTCCTTGCCCTATCTTGACAATATCCTGCTCGACGTTCTGGGAAGTATCCCTGGTTTTAAGGAAAACCCTGATAGGATTTTGGGTGAATTCCCCTATAATCCTTTCTATGTCCTTTGAGATAGTCGCTGAAAAGAAAAGTGTTTGGCGGGTTTTTGGCAGTCCGCTCATGATAAGGCGGGTGTCGTTGATGAATCCCATATCAAACATCCTGTCCGCTTCATCCAAAACCGCGCTGTTAAATAAAGACAAATTAATCATCCTTCTCCCCATGAGGTCTTTTATCCTCCCTGGAGTTCCAACAATCAAGTTGTGATTTTTTCGAAGGTCTGAAATTTGCCTGCCTATGCCCACGCCTCCCACGCAGCAAACGGAAAAAATTCTCATTCCCCTGGTAAATTGCTTGAACTCCTCATCAATTTGAATGGCGAGCTCTCTGGTTGGGGCAATAATTAAAACCTTTTCCCTTGAATCTCTAAGGATTTTGCTTATAAGAGGCAGGAGAAAGGCAGCTGTCTTGCCGGTGCCGGTATCGGCTATTCCGACCACGTCAGATCCCTCTGTGACATGAGGGATGATTTGGTCCTGAATCGGGGTGGGATCCTGGTATCCCCTAATTTCCACCGCGCTTACCAGCCGACGGTCAATTTTAAAGTCTCTGAATTGGTTTTGGGGGACAAAAACCTCCGCTTCCCCAGTCTGAACCGCTTTATTGATAAACTTGGCGGGATCTATTGTTTTGGGGTGTTTGCCCATGGGTTTTCTGCGTCCAAAGCCAATCGACCCTGCATCTTTGTAGTGTGATTGGAACAAGCGCTTTCGCGGCATTCTTTTGTTGAAACTTCTCATATCGTTAATTTTGTAAGAGCCGGTTGTTACAAATAAAAAAAGACCGGTTGGTCTCGTAGGTTCTTTTGAGGTAAACTATGAGATTCAATTACAATTCCAGTATAGTATAAAACAGATAACTTGTCAATAGCGGGCGGCTCGGATTTGTGTTTTTACCGCAATAAAGGTATTTTTGAGTAATGGAACACACGTACGAC
>CAYXYS010000050.1:0-2360 GCA_964469735.1 uncultured Candidatus Saccharibacteria bacterium | reverse complement strand
ATTCCGCCAATAAGAGGGTGGGGATTTGGATTGGGTTGGGGACCGGCTCATCCATATGCCAAACTGCTCTTTCCAAGTTATCTCTTATCATGGCGTCTGAAACTAAAAGTTCGTGGTGATCCGTAAAATAGTACTGGCTTGTTTCCCTGGCAAACCAAAAATCGCGGTTATACTTTTCTTCTTGAATATTGACATCAAATCCTACTGAATAAGTATTAATTTTCCCAGGAATAAACTCGGAAGCCATTCCCAAAACAGAGGTGGAGTCAATCCCCCCACTCAAAAATATACCCAGTGGCCTATCTGAAATGAGCTGGCGCTTGATCGAATCCTTCAATATCGTTCTAATTCCACTTATTGCTTCTCTTTCGGATTTTATTTCGGGCAAATCTTCGAGGTCCCAATATTTCTTTATGTCTATCCTCCTGTCTTTGTAAACTAGATAATGAGCTGGCGACAGTTTCTTTATCCCCTTCAGCAAGGTAAAAGGGGCGGGGGTGAAGAAAATACGGAAATAGTAATTCAAAGCTTCTTTATCAATCTCCCTGAGAATGGAATGGCACAAAATCGCCTTAATTTCTGAAGAAAAAATAAACTTCTTTCCGTCAAAATAATAATAAAGTGGCTTTACTCCAATTCTGTCTCTAGCTAAAAATAAGGTGTTTCTCTTTTTATCATATATGGCAAATGCAAAAATTCCATTCAAATCTTGTAAGCATTTTACGCCTTTCTCCTCATAGAGGTGCAGGACAACCTCCGTATCGGTGGAAGAAGTAAATCTATGACCTCTTTCTTTAAGGCCTTTTCTTAAATCCTTAAAATTATAAGTTTCCCCGTTATAAATAATACAAATAGAACCATCTTCATTCCAAATTGGCTGTCTTCCCTTTTCCGATAAGTCTATAATCGAAAGCCGAGCATGTCCTAAAGACACTTTTTCGTCATAATAAAAACCTTCGTCATCTGGACCGCGATGTTTTGTGGCGGCTACCATTTTTTTAATCAATGCCTGATCGCTAAAATTGAATCCGTTTATCGAGCACATAATTTTTTAACCTAAAAATTCAAAAATATAATGTCCTTCCCTACGGTCTAATGGAAAAAATATTATTTTATAATTCAAATCTTCCATAAATTCCAAAACATCTTTTTCATCGAGCCCAATTTTTTTTAAATGAGATGGATGGGTTTCCAAAAAAACGACCGGATGTGCTTTTTTTATCACCCCCCTAAGTCCTTTAAGTACAAAAAACTCGTATCCCTCAACATCTATCTTAATAACTGACGGCAAATGCAGTTTATTTTCAAAAACCCAGTCGTCTCCCTTGACCACATTTACCAAGGTAGCCCCCCTTCCTTCGACTAATGTTGGAGTTAGGGAGCCGGGTTCTCTTGCATTAGTCAACATTTTCGCTAATGCGTTGTCAAAACCTAATGCGATAGGGAAAATATCAATATTGCTAATATTATTAATTCTTATATTTTCCCTTAACCTCTTAAAGTTATGTGGCTCCGGTTCCCAGCAATAAATAAATTTAGGAACAATTTTGTTTTTAGCCGCGGCCAAAGACCATAGCCCCACATGCGCCCCGATATCGTAAAAAACAGTTTGATGGTCAATTCTACTCAAAAACTCTCTCAAGAATTCACCTTCATTATCTAACGAACGATAAAGACTTAACTCGTTTGGATTGGAAACAATGACTTTGGCAGAAACATTCCCAATCTTTAATTTTAAGCCATTTTTGCCAACCCAAAAAATCAAAGCCCTATAAGTTTTCTTGATCGGACCATATAGTCCCATTTTACTCAAGAAACTCTTTGGTCGAGATCTAACTATCCTTTTCTGTAAACCAATAAAAAAATCTGCTATCATATTTCTTTTCTCCAATAATCAAGCGTGTTCTCAAGGGTGGTTTTAAAATCTATTTTAGGTGTCCAACCGGTAGCCTTCCTGAATTTCGTGGAATCGCATTGCAGAATAGGAACATCGCTAGGACGTAATCTCGTGGAATCTTGCTTTACTTTGATTCTTACCTCAGATAAAGAAAGTAAAGTTTTTAAAATTTCTTTGATTTGATGAACTTTCCCGCTACCGATGTTATATGGCTCACCGAAATTACATCTTTCTGTCGCTAGCCAATATGCCCTAACGATATCTCTTACGTCTGAGAAATCCCTCCGAGTATTTAGATTACCCACACGAATAACCGGCTCTTGTTTCCCTTTCTCAATAGCAGCTATTTGATAGGCAAAATCTGAAACAACAAACTGTCTTCCCCTTCTCGGCCCTTCATGATTAAAAGCCCGGGTAATTACTGTTTTTAAGCCATAACTTTTGTAATATTGATAAGCCAACA
>CAYXYS010000049.1:0-2471 GCA_964469735.1 uncultured Candidatus Saccharibacteria bacterium | reverse complement strand
TTTTTAACGAACTTTTTGAAAGCTTCTCCCCTGTCAGCGTAATCTTTAAAAATCCCAAAACTCGGAGATGATGGCGACAAAAGGCAAGCCTTTTCCGGCTTGGTGTATTTATATCCAATCCTTACCGCCTCCTCCATGCTGCTAGTGAAGAAATGTCGCACAATATTAGACTTTTTATCCTTTAAAGATTCCCATATTTTTTTTCCTGTTTCCGGAAATAAAATTAGCGTCTTCACTTTGCTTCGAGAAATCCTTTCCGCCAGTTTTTCAAAATCCAACCCCCGATCGTATCCCCCCATTATTAAGGTCTGAACTTTATCGTCCAGATAGTCTAAAGCTTCTATGGCTGTTTCCGGAATAGTAGACAAAGAATCATTATAAAATTCAACGCCTTTGAATTTTCCGACGTATTCCATCCTGTGTGGCAGGAACTTAAAAGATTTGATAGCAGCTTCTATTTTTTGAGAAGAAATCTTGAATATCTCCCCCACTCTTCTGGCAGCCTCCATATCCAATTGGTAATATTTTCCCTTAATGGGGATTTTTTTCGCTTTGGATTTTTGGGCTATTTTCTTTACTCTGGGATCCTTAGAATTATAAATCAGATAATCTCTTGGCCCCTGGTGTTTGGTAATGTTGGACTTAGATGCAACATATTCTGAAAAATTTCGATAGTAGTCCAGATGCTCTTTGTATATATTTAAAAGCACGGCAATCTTCGGACTGATTTTAAGATTGGTCAGTTGAAAACTGGACATCTCGTAAACGACTACCGAGTCCGGTTTTAACTTGGGAAGAATAGAAAGGGCGGGCTTGCCAATGTTGCCGACAAGATGGGCTTTGACTCCTCCTTTTTTTAAAACACTGTATATCAGGGAAGCAGTAGTGCTTTTGCCCTTAGTTCCGGTTACCCCGACAACCGCAGAGGGGCAGTTTTGAAGAAATATTTCTGTTTGAGTGGTAATCTTTTTAAGAATTCTTTCGGGCAGTATTTTAAAAGGTATCCCTGGAGATTTAATTATCAAATCGCAATCATCAAGTTTTCCCGCGTAGCTCTTTTCTTTATTGGGGTCTACTATTTTTATTTCTTTTGAGAAGGCATATTTTTTGAGGAAATTAAAGGAGTCTCTCCCTTCTCTGCCGAATCCTAAAATAACAATCTTCTTATTTTCCAGTTTTTTTAATTTCATGATATTTTTTAAGGAGATAAGGAATTTCGCCTTCTTTTTTTGCTTTTGCCAGCCCCATATCAAAAGCCGAACGGCTCTCTTCAAGGGTTCCTACGCACTCCAAGGGCTTGTGCTTTCCCTTGCCTATCAGGCCTTTCATAACCGGCAGGAGATTTTTGCTTTCAAATATATCTTTTCCAAATATCCTCATTAACTCTTTTTTATCGAGATAAGGATATAAAGAGGCATAAACAAAAAGGCATTTGGGGCAATTGCCGCACCACCTGCCTCGCAGCAAGGCGGGCCTTTCTCCCGTTTTCAAGCCGACATTGCAGCTTGAAAAAGAGGAAAAATATTTCGGGTAGCCGGCAAACATTTTGGATATCTGCAACTCCGTGTATTTTCTCAAGAAACTGAAACAGCGCGCGTTTTTGGTTAAATGTTTGCGGCAGTAGTTTTTGAATTCTTTTTCAAATTCGGAACTTTTGGCGTATTGATGATTTACTTCTTTGCCGAGATAAACGGCGTTCCCCTCATCAGCTGACTTTTCGTTGGAAAAAGCTACATTTTTATAGTCGAATAATACGGCGCAAAAAACCCCCAAGAAGTGAAGTACGGCCGTAAAGGGAGTATGACCATTAAGGTAGCCTTCCCGATTTAGCCTTAATAGTAAGGGATCGATGTTTCTTTCGGCAACAATCGGATTTTTTATTCCCGCCGTTTTCAAAACTTTTTTTTGCGTTCGTCCGGGATTAAGCAAAAAACAATTAATGGATTCTCCTCTTTCTTTAATTTTCTCCAAAGTAACAATGGAATCTTTTCCCCCGCCCATGGGAATCAGATATCTATTTTTTAATTCCATAAAAGAAATGCCGAGGGGCGGAGCTTCCACACTGGGATTGTTTAATACGCTCAAAAAATCATCGGCCCTAAAATCAATTTTATTTTCGTAAAAAAACTGGCTCATCCCCTTTAATATTAAAGCTTTCCACCATTCTGCCTGGGCTTTCGTCAAAAAGCCGGCCCTAATTACAATTTCCGGAGAGCAGGTCGCCTTCCAGTAAGTGGGAATTTCCATCATTCCCAAATGGAAGACAAAGTTGTTAAGAGCTTTTTTATCCATCTGCTTAAGCCTGTTTTCGGGCACGTCTTTTATTCTTATCTTCGACTTGAACTTTATGCCCGATTCAACTTTAAAGTTGAAAGAGGCCTTCAAAGTTCCCCTTTCCATAGAATAAGAGTATTTTTGGTAAATGAACCTGGGATATTTTTTTCTAAGATAAGATATGCTTTTCATGCTTA
>CAYXYS010000048.1:0-2742 GCA_964469735.1 uncultured Candidatus Saccharibacteria bacterium | reverse complement strand
GTGAGGAACAACTTCTACGCATTTTCCCTTGTACTCAAGATTCCTTTCCCTGTTAATAACAGCTTGGTAAACTCGGCCGGTTGTAATGTAATTGTCCGTGGTAAGATTGTCGGCGATAAAGCGCTCGTAGTTTCCGACATCCTGGTCGCATTCCGTTCCGTCTCCGGTCACGAAAACCTCCCCGTGTTCTATGGGATTCATCGTCCCGGCATCGACATTGACGTAAGGGTCGATTTTAACGGCAGTAACCCTATACCCTTTGCTGGTCAGTATCTTGCCGATACTGGCAGTGGTTACTCCCTTCCCGATGCCCGACATAACTCCGCCCGCAACAAAAATAAATTTTGGCATGGCCAAAACTTTAGAAAATTAGGTTTTAAATGTAAAAATTATTTTTCTTCGCTGACTATGACTTTCACTTCTGCTTCCAAATTGTGGTCAAACTTAACCTTAACGGGATACTCCCCTAGCTCTTTAATGGGTTCTTCTAAAATTATCTGGCTCTTTTTAATTTCCACTCCCAATTCTTTGAGTTTTTCAGCTATTTTCTGGGCGTTAACCGACTCAAACAGCTGGCCTTCGTCGCCAACCTTAACCGGCACGATAACTTCAGCCCCATCAATGCTGGAAGCTATTTTTTCCGTTTCCTGAAGATGCTCCTCGGCTTTTTTCCTGCCAATTTCTTCTTGCATCTCGAGCCACTTTAAAGCTTCCGGAGTGGCGGGCTTTGCCAGGTTTTTGGGAAAAAGGAAGTTTTTGGCGTATCCGTCGGAAACTGTTTTGACTTGGAACTTTTTTCCGACTTTATCTACGTCTTGTAGGAGAATTACTTTCATATTTCTACTTCATTTTAATTCATTTCTTTGACTATTTCAATGGCCCTGTCAAGCTGCGGGTCTCTGTCCTCATTAAAATCATCCTCGGTAAATTCTACTTCCACATCTGGAGCTAATCCGGTTCCGTTGATAAGACTGCCTGCGGGGGTAAGCCATCTGGCTACGGTGACCTTCAAGGAGCCTTCGCTTAAATCCTCCAGGGTCTGAACCGAACCTTTGCCGAACGACTGCTCTCCCACTAATTTCACTCCCCTGTTATCCCTCAAAGCTCCGGCTAAAATCTCGGAACCTGATGCCGAGCCTTGATTTATCAAAACTACCAACGGGTACGAAAGAAGGCTGGAAGGTCCTTCGGCTTTGTATTCCTTGGATTCTCTATCTGGCCCGAAATCCTCAATGGCAACTATTTCTCCCCTTTCCAAAAACCATCCTGCTATATACTGCGCCACCTCTAAATATCCTCCAGGGTTGTTTCTCAAATCTAAAATTATACTATTTGCTCCGCTGTTGATTATATCAACGGCTGTTTCTCCAAAAGCCAATCTGGCTGCTTCGGAAAACTGGTACAGCTGTATGTAGGCAATGCCGTCGTCTCTTATATCCAGTTTGACCGAAGGTATTTCAATCACATCCCTGATAATAGTGAAATCTCTGGTTTCTGTCCAGCCTTCCCTGTAAATGGTCAAAACGACTTCCGTGCCTTTCGGGCCGCGGATAAGCTTTACGGCTCCGTCGCTGCTTATGCCTTGCGTGGAAGTTCCGTTAACCGCCGTTATTTTATCCCCCGCCCTTAAACCGGCTTTTTCAGCGGGAGTGCCTTCCATTGGGGCGATAACCGTCAGCTGATTGTCTCTTATTCCTATCTCCATCCCCACTCCCTGAAATTCTCCTGTAACATCTTCTTTGAATATTTCAGCGTCTTTTGGGGGGAAATACACCGTATAAGGATCGTCTAAAGAGTCCACCATGCCCGAAACGGCTCCGTAAATCATCTTTTGGTAGTTTATATCATCTTTATCGACATAAACGTTCTCCAGGGTCCTCCAGGCTTGCCAAAAAAGGGAAAAATCCACGCCATCGGGCATTCCCAATTCCGCATTCAGTATCCCCTCGGGCGGAGTTGAAGGAACATGCATGTTGCCGAAATAAAAACCGGCTCCAAAACTGAGGAGTATTGATATAACTAAAAATACTGTAATTAATCCCTTTTTCATTAATGTCTGGTTATCCTGAATAAATATTTTTTATTTTCCATAATTATAGCACAATGAAATCCAAATAGTTAGACTTATAACTATTTGGATTTATTATGGGGTTTATTTATCTAATTCTTTTTCGATATCCCTAATTTCTTTGCCGATAAATTTTTCGGAAATTGTCAGCGCTTCTTTCAGGTCGTTGTAGATTTTCTTTTCTTTGGTGCTTAAGCCGGCTTTTCCGTCCAGTTTTGCAATTTGCTCTTCTGTCTCTTCTTTTAATGCCTCGAAGGTTTTGCGTAGCGCCTTATCGGCTTCGTTAATTTCCTTCTTCATTTTTTTTCTTTTTTCTTTTATCTTTTGCCAAGCCAAGAGTGCTCCGAAAATTAAAGCAATAAGCAGGACCGAAAGAACTATAATGGTGGTAAGGTAATCTATGGCCAATGCGCCAATCCTGAAGAAAACCGGCGGACTCACCAAAACAGTCACTTCTTCCGATGGATTACTCTTTACTCCTAGGGTGTCTTGAGTTCTGGCAGAAACTCTATAAACCCCCCTCTTTAGCGGTTCAACCTCGATATAGGTCCATCTGCCTTCCTGGTCGCTTCTTGTTTCTCCTCCCATTATTTCTCCTCCGTTCCTTATGGAAACAAGTACTGTTGCGTCGGGGATAGAGGTTCCTTTTATCGAAAGGATATTACCGGGAGTCA
>CAYXYS010000047.1:0-2847 GCA_964469735.1 uncultured Candidatus Saccharibacteria bacterium | reverse complement strand
ATAATTAATTACTTGGGCACGGGGTTGCTCGGTCAAACTGAGCGCTCGGTACTCATTGGCATTCGCATGTTGATAGGCGAATACAAACACACAATAGATACAAAGAAGAGGCTTTCTATTCCGGCTAAATTCCGGAGAGATTTGGGGGATAAAGCGGTAATTACAAAAGGGCTGGAAAAATGCCTTGTTATTTACACAATGCCAGAATGGGAGAAAATGGCCGAGAAGCTTAACAGTTTGCCGACGTCCCAATCTGATGCCAGAAATTTTGCCAGAATGATGCTTGCAGGCGCCACTGACGTGGAGCTGGACAAATTGGGAAGGGTGCTGGTGCCGGACTATTTAAAAGATTACGCCTCATTGAAGAAGAATGTAACAGTGTTGGGGCTTTCCAGTAAGATTGAAATTTGGGATTCGGATAAATGGGAGGAGCACAAGCAGAAAACGGAAACTGCTGCCGGAGATATAGCCGAAAGGCTGAAGGACCTTGGAATTTAATATGCCCCGTACCACACTCTTAATAGTTGGTGCGCGGGAAAAGATAATTGGTAATTATGTGTGGTACGGGGTATGCACATACCGGTTTTAAAAAAAGAAGCGCTACGGCTATTGGACATCAAGCCAAATGATAATTTAATAGACGCCACCTGCGGAAGAGGAGGACACCTGACAGCAATTCTTGAAAAAAACGGTCCAAAGGGGAAGGTCTTGGGAATAGACCAGAGCCCGGAACAGATTAAAGAGTGTAGATTAAAAACAAAAGATTTTGGGCAGAGGGCCGTTCTTGTCCAGGATAACTTTGCCAATCTTGCTGGCATAATAAAAAAAGAAAAGTTTGGGAATGTTGATGGAATCCTTTTTGACTTGGGAATGTCCAGTTGGCACCTTGAAGGATCGGGCAGGGGATTTTCCTTCCTTAAAAAAGAACCTTTGGATATGAGATACGGTCCGGACAATCAGCTGACAGCTGAAAAAATAGTTAACTACTGGTCCAAGGCTGAATTGTCCAAAATATTGAAAGAATACGGAGAGGAGGGGTTTGCCGAAAGAATAGCGGAAGAAATAATAAGAACCAGGCAAGAGAGATCTATAACAAATACGGTCCAATTAGTCGAAGCGGTGAAAAGAGCAGTGCCGGGATTTTATAGAAGACAAAAGACCCATTTCGCCACCAAGACATTTCAGGCTTTAAGGATAGCGGTGAATAATGAATTGGGAAGCCTGGAAAAAGCCCTTCCCCAGGCATTGAGCATTTTAATCGAGGGGGGAAGAATAGTGGTAATTTCTTTTCATTCCCTGGAGGACAGAATAGTTAAAAACTTTTTCAGAGAGGCAGCCAAAGAGGAAAAGATGGAAATACTTACCAAAAAGCCCGTTACGGCTTCCCGGGAGGAAATTAAAGAGAACCCCAGGGCAAGATCCGCCAAACTGAGAGCGGCGATAAAAAAGACAACTAATAATTAATAAATTAAAAAAAATGCAGGGAAACAGCGCAATTTGCAACTTTCCGATTTCGTTCAGGCGCCAGTTAGTTTCAATACATAATATTACTTTAAAGAAGTTTATAGTGTTGGGTTTTTGCCTGGTTTTCCTCCTGCTCGCTTTTTATATCTTCCAAGTCAATGAATATACCCGAGCCGGATTCGCCATATCCGAGTACCAAAACAGAATCGCTGAAGTGTCTCGCCAGAACAAGCAGATGGAGCTTAGTTTTTCTGAAACCTACACCTTGGCTAGCCTGGAAAGCCTTTTAAAGATGGCGGATTACGAAGAGGTGGATAGAATTCAGTACGTTAGAATGGCCGGTTCCCAGGTTGCCGCCAATTCCAGATAAAAATATGAGGGAATGGAGAATTAATTTAGTTTTAGCCTTAATTTTTATGTTGGCGGCCGTTATTGTGGGCCGCTTGGTTTTTTTGCAAATCGTTGAACATGATTTTTATGCCGCTTTGGCCTCCGGCCAGCAGAAGTATTTCATGAACAGCACCGGGGAGAGAGGCGAGATATTTCTTCAGGGGCACGAGTTGCCGGTAGCCACCCAGAAAACCTCTTATTTTCTTTATCTTTCTCCGGAAGAGGTTTCTCCCGATGATAAAGAAGAAGTAGCTTCTTTATTGTCTGCAATAACGAGCTTGGATGAAAGTTTTATTCTAGAAAAATTAAATAAGCCCAGCCTTTACGAGCTGATAGCCGAAAAAATAGATGAAGAGCTTTGCGGGCAAATTGAAGAAGCGGAATTATCGGGAGTTCATATAGGAACGGAAAACGTAAGGAGTTATCCCTACGAAACATTTGTTTCCCATGCTTTAGGATTTGTTAACAAAGACGGCGAAGGCCAGTACGGAGTGGAGCAGTATTGGAACGACGTCTTGACCGGCAAAGAAGAATATTTGGAGGGCGAAAAAGGCCCTTTGGGATACTTGTTTTCATATAACAAGCAAAACAGCAACGGCGCGGATTTGGCTCTCAATATTGATTACAATATTCAATATTTGGCAGAAAAGCTTTTAAATAATGTTCATGAACAGTTAAATATTGAGGGGGGAACTATTATAGTTATAAATCCTTGGACGGGAGCTATAATGGCTCTTGCCGAATACCCCAGCTTTAATCCGAACAACTATTCCTCTTTAAGTGATATGAGCGTATTCCAGTCTGGAGCAGCTCAAAAGGTTTTCGAGCCGGGTTCTGTCTTTAAGCCCATTACAATGGCCGCCGCTATAAACGAGGGAGCTGTAACCCCTCAAACCACCTATTACGACCCCGGGGTTATAAATATAGGCGGATGGCCCATTTACAATTATGATCAAAGAACATATCTCGGGGAAATAACCATGACGGGGGTGC
>CAYXYS010000046.1:0-4047 GCA_964469735.1 uncultured Candidatus Saccharibacteria bacterium | reverse complement strand
ATAATTAATTACTTGGGCACGGGGTTGCTCGGTCAAACTGAGCGCTCGGTACTCACTACATTCGCATGTTAACACCAGAAGAAAAAGCTAAAATAATAGAAAAATACAAGCTTCACGGAGCCGACACCGGCTCTCCCGAAGTGCAGATTGCCCTTTTGACGGAGGAAATAGAAAGGCTGCTTTCCCATTTGAAAAAGCACCAAAAAGACGTCCATTCCAAGAGAGGACTTTTAAAAATGGTGTCCAAAAGGAAAAAGCTTCTCAATTATCTTAAAGAGGAAGACACCAGAAGGTACAACAGCACCATCAAAAAAATCGGCCTTAAGAAATGAGCGGAGCGAAACCGAGCGCTCAGTTTTGTATGATAATCTGTTCAATATTTAAATTTTATAATTAATTATTTGGGCACGGGGTTGCTCGGTCAAACTGAGCACTCGGTACTCACAAGTTCGCATATGATATTAGCTAAACACAAAGACCAAAGAATCGCCGTTTTTATAGACGTGCAGAATATGTACCATTCTGCAAAAAATCTCTACGGAGCCAAGACTAACTTCGGAGAAATAATGAAGACTGCTGTCAGCGGCCGGAAGCTTATCAGAGCGTTCGGATACGTAGTTAAGACTAAAGCCGGAGAAGAAAAGCCGTTTTTCGAAGCCCTCACCAAGCTAGGCATCGAAACTAGAGTGAGAGAACTGCAGGAATTCTACGGCGGCATGAAAAAAGCCGACTGGGACGTGGGCATCAGCGTTGACGCGATAAAAACGGCAAACAGCGTGGATGTTATTGTTTTGGTTTCCGGCGATGGAGATTTCATTCAGCTGGTTGAATACCTTAAAAACCAAGGGAAAAGAGTGGAGGTTATGGCTTTCGGCAAATCGACCTCCTCTAAGCTAAAGGAGATCGCCGATGAATTCGTGGATATGGGCGCCACTCCTCAAAAATATTTATTGAAAAAGTAATCTTAAAACATAATGGATAAATTCAAAAAGAAAATCGGAGACAAGGAATTAACCGTTGAGATAAGAAACCTGGCCCAGCGAGCCAACGGCAGCTGCCTGGTCAGATACGGCGACACCGTAGTTTTAGCCACTGCCGTAATGTCCGACTATGAAAGAGATGGAATAGACTTTTTTCCCTTAACCGTCGAATACGAAGAAAAATTCTACGCAGCCGGAAAAATTCTCGGTTCCAGATTTATAAGAAGAGAAACAAAGCCTTCCGACGAGGCTATTTTAACTGCCAGATCTATAGACAGAGCCATACGGCCGAGATTTCCAAAACATCTCCGCAGAGAAATTCAAGTGGTCGTAACCTGCCTTTCCTGGGATGGAGAAAACGACCCTGATACCATCGGGCTGTTGGCTGCTTCCATCGCCCTTTCCATTTCCGATATTCCTTGGATGGGCCCAATTTCAGCTGTCAGAGTAGGCAGAACAGACGGCAAATTTATCCTCAATCCAACTTACGAACAAAGAAGTAAGGCTAATCTGGAGCTTTTGATTGCCGGGCTGGAAGGAGAAAAAGACTTCCTGATAAATATGATTGAATTTGAGGGAGAGGAAGCCAAAGAAGATTCTATTCTTGACGCTTACCAGTTCGCCAAGCCCCAGCTCAAGGAGCTTATAGGGCTGCAAAAGGAAATTATCAAGAAACTCGGCAAAGAAAAAGCCGAAATTCCCGCTCTCCCGAGAGACGAAGCCCTGGAAAAAGACATTAATGAATATTTAGGCAACAAAATAGAAGAAATTCTTTACAAAGAGAAAGGAAACCAGGGGATGGATAATATTAATGATCTGAAAAAAGAGCTCATTTACTACATTGAAGGAAAATACCCTTCGATGGGCAAGGAAAAATACGTTAATTCATATTTTGAGGAAAAACTAAACGAAACTATTCACGAAAACATCATAAAGAAAGACCGGAGGCCGGATGGCAGAAAGCTGGATGAGATAAGACAGCTGGGAACGGAAGTCGGCCTTCTGCCAAGAACTCACGGAACCGGCCTCTTCATAAGAGGAGAAACCAAAGCCCTTTCCATTCTCACTCTCGGATCGCCCGGAGACGTAAGGCTGCTCGAAGGAATGGAAATAAGGGGAAAGAAAAGGTTTATGCACCACTACAACTTCCCGCCCTACAGTTCGGGTGAAGTAAAGCCGATGAGGGGCCCGGGAAGAAGGGAAATCGGGCACGGCATGCTGGCTGAAAAAGCCCTTTTCCCACTCGTTCCCGACATAGAAAAATTCCCTTACACCATAAGAGCGGTAACGGAAATACTCTGCTCCAACGGCTCCAGCTCAATGGCTTCCGTTTCAGCAGCCTGTTTGGCTATGATGGATGCCGGAGTGCCCATTAAGTCCCCGGCTGCCGGAATAGCCGTAGGGCTGATGAGCGATTCCTCGGGCAACTACAAGCTGGTTGCCGACATCCAGGGCCCCGAAGACCATCACGGGGATATGGACTTCAAGGTGGCCGGAACCAAAGAAGGAGTAACAGCCATCCAAATGGATGTGAAGGTTGAGGGAATAAGCGATAAAATAATGAAAGAGGCCTTAGAGTTAGCTAAAAAATCCAGAGAACAGATCATTAAGGAAATGGAAAAAACCCTACCCGAACCCCGCAAAGAAATGTCTCCTTGGGCTCCGAAAATATATACCTTTACCATTAAGCCTGATAAAATAAGAGAAGTAATCGGCCCGGGAGGAAAAGTTATCAATGAAATCATCGATAAGTGCGAAGTATCGATAGATATTGAAGACGACGGCAAAGTATTCGTCACCGGCGAAAAAGACGAAGCCGCCAAAAAAGCCGTTGAATGGATAAAAAATATAGTCAGAGAAGTGGAAGTAGGGGAAATCTTCCAGGGCAAAGTAAAAAGAATTATGAATTTCGGGGCTTTCGTGGAAATTCTGCCGGGACAAGAAGGACTGGTCCATATTTCCCAGCTGGCCGACAGAAGAGTTGAAAAAGTGGAGGACGTGGTAAAAGTAGGAGACATTGTCCCAGTAAAGGTAATTTCAATAGACGAACAGGGCAGGATAAACCTGTCCCGCAAGGAGGCTCTTCATTAAAGCGAAGAGAAACTAAAACATGCCCGAAGAAAAAAGCCCTAAACCAAAAGAAGAAAAACTTCAATACCTCAAGAGGGGGGAAATCCGGACTATGAATAAAGACGTGGCCGCTTTAAGAGAAAAAGAGGCCCGGGAGGAAAGGCAAAGAATTGCCGAGGTTAGAGCTCAAAAAGAAGCTGAAAAAGAAACCGAAGAGAAAGACATTGCTGTTAAGGAGTCTCAAAAAAGAATTAAGGCCGAGAAAGAAGCAAGAAAAAAAGAAGAGGAATTAGCTAGGGCAAAAAAGAAGCTGGAAGAAAGAGAAAAAGGGGTAGCTGTAGAAAAAAAGCAAACAGCCGAAGAAAGAAAAGAGGCTTTTAAAAAAAGCTTGGGGCGGATCTATAGCAAAGAAGAGGAGGAGAGGAGAAGGTTCTTGGAAAGAGTGGAATCCAAGGCGGGTGATGAAGAAAAGCCTTTTATCCCGGTACAAAAACCGGCGCCCTTCCCGGAACCCGAACCCGAACCTCCCACGCCGGAGCCCCCGAAACCCGAAATAAAGCCTGAATTTCCTAAGCCCCCCGAACCTCCAAAGCCTCCCATACCTCCCCCAACTAAACCAAAAGAAATTAAGCCTGAACCACCTAAGGCTCCCAAACCAGAACTAAAACCGGAGCCTCCCGGGAAAGAGCCTCTGTCGCCTCCGCCTAAACCGGAAATTCCCAAACCGGAAAGATTTAAAAAAGAGGAACCAGAAAAATCCGCGGCTCCTGCGCCCCAAAAACCAGCTCCCCAAAAACCCGAACCTCCCAAACCTAAACCCCCGGCTTTATATAAAACTCCCAAAGAAAAGCCTTCCGCTGAAAAGGTGTGGATAAGGATAGTTCTGTCTATTCTGGTTTTAGCTCTACTTGGAGCCGTTGCAACCTTCTGGTATTGGTATTTTGTAGTAAGGGAAAGAACTCTTGAAGAAACCTCGCCCCAGCAACAGCAAGAAGAA
>CAYXYS010000045.1:1813-4303 GCA_964469735.1 uncultured Candidatus Saccharibacteria bacterium | reverse complement strand
TTAAGTTTCTAATAAGCAGTCGCCCGTCACACCAGGAAAGCTGGCAATACCCGAAGTCCCAAGCAATTGGGCCTAAGGTAAGGTCAGTGATAAGGGTGAAGTCGTTGGTGCAAACTGCACGTTGCGACTTTTAAGGAGAAATCCTTTTAAAAGAAACTTGGCTATATGCTGGAAAATCTGTGTATCTGGGACTACTCATGTTAAAATTAACTAATATGGGTGAAAAAGTTTCCAGTGCAGACAATCAGCAGGGAAGTCTCCGCTCCGCCAGCTGGCGGATGACGGATGACCCCTCAGAGACTACACGCCGAGCCCCTCTTTTAAGGGCTTATCTTCTCGGAACATTACACGACGGTACTCTTAGTAGTAACGGTAGAATTAGGATTTCGCAGAACGGAACCGATTGGCTTAGAATATTGCAAAAATTTTTAACCCAATTGGGATATAAATCGTGGATCTATAGAGAAGGATCTAACCGAAATGTATACGTTTTAGAAACTTTGGCAGATTTTCTGGATTTTAAATTCAATCCATTAAAATTGGCAAGCGAAGAAACTAAGATAGGATACATTAGGGGATTCTTTGATGCTGAAGGCGGCATTCCGCGAAATCAGCAAGCGAGATTCTATATTCAGTTAACCCAGAATAACAAGAAAAAACTAAAGAAGTTGAAAATTATCCTTGATTCTTTGAGGATAAAAACCGGAAAGATTCACAATCCAAGTAAATCGGTTGATCCCGATTATTGGAGAATGTACGTTCTGTCCGATTCTATGCAATTATTCGTTACTAAGATTGGTTCGTGGCATCCGAGAAAAATAAACACTTTAAGTAAGAGGGTGAAGATATAGTCCATGCCCTATAGCGATATAGGGGGAACATGAACAAGGCACGGGTAGCGGAAGCTGTCCGTGGATCATACAATTTTTACTACTTTTTCAAGTAGTGATAGGTTGACTGGGATTGAAGAGCGAGATACCCGCCTGCCAATGCCTGCTAAATTACTTTATCAGTATTATTTTTACTGGTATGGTAATCGAGCGGGCAGAAGACCTACGAAAGTAGGCTTATGGCGGGCAGGTCTCTCTTTAATTCTAAGGTTTTGGTCGAGGAGCCTTACAAGTCTCGACTATTGTCGGAGCAACTCTGAGAAACTAAACGGCTGGAAGGCCTTTGACAGGCCTTTTAGTTTTGATTAGAATAGTAATTGGTCCCGCTAGAAACAAGAATTACGGGGCACATGGTAATTAACAGGAATAAGGTTGGATAACAAACATAACTTATCCAGACTGCGCGAAAATAACTTATTGCCATAAATTTTTTCGCCTCTGGTTTCTAACGGGGTTGATGCCGATACCCAAAAGAGTGCTAAACTTCATCGGGGACGCTAAGTGTGACCAGATTGCCCACAAAACCGTTTTTACGGCCCATGATAAGGCCGCTACTTTGAAAATTCCCGAGAAAACAGTAGGCAAAACTTTAGTTATAAAATTGGACAAGGAATTGGGATTAGTTTTGATTCCCGCTAACAAGAATTTGGATAAGGATAAGCTTAAGAAGCTGGCCAGAGTTAAGAAGATAGATTTCGCCACAGAAAGGCTTTTTAAGAACAGGCTCAAAGGAGTGAAAGCGGGAGCCGTTCCTCCTTTGGGGGCGCCTTGGAAATTGCCCGTTTACGCTGATAAAACTTTTTTGAAAAATACAAAGATCGTTATAAACAGCGGGGATAATAAGTGGTCTATAAGGTTGACGCCCGCCGCATATAAAAAACTCCTTGGAGATTCACTGACCATAGGAAGCATCAGTAAAAGCAAAAAATGAGCATTTGGACGGTTTTCTCCGGGTTTTTTACAAGAGCCGGCAAAAAGATGTGCCCGGACTGCCGGGATTATATCGAAAAAAACTCCAGGATTCTCGACCTTGGTTGCGGTTCGGGGTTAATAGGGAAGGCCTTTGCTGATTTTTTTGACGCTAAACTTGATGGCGTAGATGTTAAAGATTACCGAGCTTGCGATATTTCCTTTAAGCTTTTTGACGGGGAAAATATTCCTTATCCCGACAAGTCTTTCGACGCTACTTTGATAAACTATGTCTTGCATCATTCCTTGAATCCGGTTAAACTTCTAGAGGAGGCTGGAAGAGTAACTAGGGATATTGTAGTGGTTTACGAAGATCTTCCCGAAGGATTTTGGTCGAAATTAAGCTCTAAAATCCATTCCGGATTGACCCTGCTGCTTCATGGGGGAGCGAATATTCCTGAGTTTAAGACTGAAAAAGAGTGGAAAAAATTATTCAAAGAATTGGGCTTTAAGCTAGTTTTCGAAAAAAGAGTAAGCAATTTTCCTTTAAAAAGGCACTTATTCATTCTGCGCGTGTAGCTCAGCTGGTTAGAGCGCGTCACTGACCCGCCCGCCTTGACTTCGCCAGTATGGGCATGTAGCTCAGCTGGTTAGAGCGCGTCACTGACCCGCCCGCCTTGACTTCGCCAGT
>CAYXYS010000045.1:0-1713 GCA_964469735.1 uncultured Candidatus Saccharibacteria bacterium | reverse complement strand
ATGGGCATGTAGCTCAGCTGGTTAGAGCGCGTCACTGATAATGACGAGGTCCGTGGTTCGAGTCCACGCATGCCCACTCGTCAAGGTGAAGTCGGGCGAGGTAATGACGAGGTCCGTGGTTCGAGTCCACGCATGCCCACTCGTCAAGGCGAAGTCGGGCGAGGTAATGACGAGGTCGGAGGTTCGAGTCCTCCCACGCGCACATAATTGACAAATCGTTTAAATGCCGTATAATTGGAAACATAAGGTCAAATCCTGCTTTCTCGGATGAATGAGAATCAGGTTTATTGAAAAGGTCGCAAATTAGAGAATTAATATCGAGATCCTATGGCTGAGAAAAATTCTCACGATGTGGAATTTCTCGAGTACGTTGTCAAAAATCTAGTTGATCATCCCGACGATGTAAAAGTTGAAAGGAAGGTTGACGAGATGGGAGTTTTACTCTCTTTGACTGTACACCCAGAAGACATGGGTCAGATTGTCGGCCGCCAAGGTTCGACTGCCCGTGCTCTCAGAACTCTGGTTAGAATAATCGGTCTTAAGAACCACGCTAGGATAAATCTTAAGATTGAAGAGCCGGAGGGTGGAAGAGGTCCTCGGGAAAGGAAATCTGCCGGGAGCGCAGGTTTGGAAGAATTGTCGCTGTAAAGACCATTCTTGACGTTAAACAGGAACTGTGCTATAACTATATAGCGCAGTTTTTGTTTGCTCATTAAATTTTAAAGAGAGGAGGTGATTGACTGATGTTTGGAAATAATAAAGAGGAGTTTCCAACAAAACAAACGATAACCCTTATTGATTATAGGAATCTTATAGAAGGATTAAAATCTATCGGGAAAAATTTTCCCGCAGAAGAACTGAAAAATTTGGGAAGGCGGTACGGCATCGCTCTAACTCCCAGAATCTATATTTCTCACACTGTCCATTTCAATACGGCTATGAGCCTTGGAAGGATGGGTTATGTTGTGGTTTTCTGTCCTCCGGTCAAGTTTAACGGTCCCGATACCGTAGACGAGCGGATTCACGAAGAATGCCGCCTTCTGGCAGATCATCCGCAGATAGATACCTTTATTATTGTCAGCAATGACGCTGATTTTCGCAAAACCGAGGATTTTCTTCGTGACCACCACAAAACGGTTGTTAGGTTCCGGCTGGACGAAAAACAGTGCCTGCTCAAATCCAGCAGGGGCGATATAGTTCATCTGCCCGATACCCAGAAAGAAGAGATATTCGAGGAAAAGAACGAATTTATTGAAGTAGTTGAGAGAATTAATAAAGGCGAAAAAGACTCTTTGGATAAAGACAAAGTATGGTTTATCAGGCAGATCGTGGAGGCCTGCGAGAAGATGAACCGCACCGGAGAATTTTCCAGGTCTAATGCCAAGAGCTTCTGGGATTTAAAGAATTTTGTTTGGCAGTATGTCCGTAAGCGCTCATCGAGAATATTTAATATAAATGATTGTCATTATGCTATTGACGCCCTTGTGAACCACAGCGACGTTATTGAGCAAAAGCAGCAAACGGTTCACCCCAGAAGGTACTACGTTTACAACCCCAACCATATCCTTCCGCTCTATTAATAAAATAAGGCCAGGATTAGCATTTAGCTTTCCTGGCTTTAATTTTTAAGGTTAAAATGCTAATCTTTTAGTATAATATGCCCGGTAGTGAAAATTCGACAACCCTGGAGTTGCGAGCAATTTACCGGACATG
>CAYXYS010000044.1:0-4448 GCA_964469735.1 uncultured Candidatus Saccharibacteria bacterium | reverse complement strand
GCGGACGTGGCGGAATTGGCAGACGCGTAGGACTTAGGATCCTATGGGCAAAACCGTGTGGGTTCGACTCCCACCGTCCGCACAAGTCAAAAAATATTCTAAAAGTTTCTTAGGCGGTTATGCTTAAATTCATACCAATAATTTCGGTTGTTTCTTTGTCGCTGTTAACGGTTTTCCTTGTTACATTGGTTCCCGACGACAGTTTACTGGGAGAGGGGACTCGATACTACCTAGAATATCTTTGGCATTCTATCCAGGGACTGAACAGATACATACTGACCGCTCTGATTATTTCTTTAATTGGGTATCTTTTTTGGAATTTTTTGAAATTTTCGGCCAAGGGAGACCCCGATTGCTTCAAGAAAGAAATTATAAACAGACTACGGTATTTAAGAAGAAATTTCGGCGAGGTTTTTTGGTATTTACTTCCATCTCTTGCCTGTATTATTCTATCTTCGCTGGCTTTGACTTCTTTGAATCAGATAAACAGTGTCCACCTGAGAGACGATTTTTTGATGGGCGTTGATTCCAGCATTACGGGCGTTTACCCATCCTTTTATTTAGCCTCTATGGGTTTTCCTAATTGGCTGACGCAGTCCATAATCTTTTCTTTCGAGGGGTTGGCTGTTTTTTTAAGTTTGGCGGCAATATACGTTTTTTTTGAAAAGCGGGAATTATTTCGTGAATTGTGCGCGGCTATATGCGCGATGTTCCTCTTGATGTTTCCATTATGGATAATTTTCCCGGCTTTGAGCCCCCAAGACAGGTATATAGATAATATTTACAGCTTGCCCGTTTCGGTAGCAGTTTCAGAGCAGATTTCTTCTTATGATCCCGCTCCCGCCATCGGCGAGTTTCTAGAGAGAGTGAGAGTGCAGAAAGACGAGAGCGATTCTCCGTTTCTTCCCACTTCTACTATGCCATCGGCGCATACAGCCTGGATATTGATGTTGGGTTATTATGTTTTCCGCGTTAGAAGAGCGGCGGGGTTGATATTTGCTCCAGTAGTTGTTCTAACCATTCTAGGAACTGTTTTATTAGCCCAGCATTATTTTATAGATATCGTCGGAGGGATAACCGTTTGCAGTTTGTCGATAGTCGCCGTTTCTTTTCTCAGAAAATCCTAAAAATAAAAAACAAGCGTTGGATAACGCTTGTTTTTTTATTACTCTAGTTTACTCCTTTTCTTTAACCGATATCTTTCGTTTTTTGGTTTTCTTAACTTTTGGAATGGTTAGGATGAGTACTCCGTCTTTCATTGAAGCTTCAGCTTTGGCGCCGTCCACTTCTTCTGGCAGTATTACCTGCCTTGAGAAAGACCCCCAATAACACTCCTGATAATAATATTTTCCTCCCTCTTCCTTATATCTGTTCTCCCTGCTGCCCCTTATAGTCACCAAATCGTTTTCAATTGAGATATCCAGGTCTTCCGCCTTCACTCCGGCTATGGTTGATTGGATAATAAAGTTATCGTCGTTTTCGTAAACATCAATGGCCAGCTGGCCATCCGATTCCAACTCGTCACCCCCTCCTTCGAGAACTTCTTTTTCCGGCTCTACTTTTTTAATCTTCAACTTTTTCTTTTCCGGTTTTTTGCTTTTCTTCTTATCTTCCTTCTTTTCTTCTTTGGGGTTCTCCTCTTTCGTGTTTACTCCGGTTAGTTTGTCGAAAAAACTCATAGTTGATTATATTTTAGAAACGCTTTTTAATTTTTTGACCTTTCTGAATCCCCAGCTGACAAAAACGGTTAACCCGAGAAGAATAATTATGGGGATGGCAAATTTAAAATTGCCCTCTAACTGTATTATAGAGAAATCATAGAGGCCGTGCAACAATACCGCCAAAATTATGCCTAAACCAAAGGTTCTGACCCTTTTTCTTTTCGGTCCTGCTATTGAAATAGCCATAAAATAGCCGATCAGTCCCGAACAGAGGGCGTGAAGAAATGTGGCTCCCACGAATCTGAATCCGCTCAAGACGGCGGTTTCCAGAAAAAGAAAGGGATTGCTGAGCGGCAGAAGAATTAAGAGGTTTTCCAGGGCGGCAAATCCCAAAGCGGAGATAATCATATACAGTATTATATCTACCGGTTCGTCCATTTCCGAATGCCCCATGACTTTTTTTCTGACCACGTAATATTTCATCATTTCCTCGGTTAAGGCGATGCCGATGAATACGTATGTGATTTGAATAAAAGAAATGGGGACCTGAAGAAGAGTTATTTTTTCAAAGAACCCTATTTCAATCAATGCGGCCGGAATGGCGGCCAGCATTCCATAAAGGAATATCTTTATCACCATCCGATTGGATTCGGGATGATTGTCTTTTCTTAAGAAAAAAAGCAGCCAAATTACGCTTGGAGCTAAACCGAAAAAGATATATAGGGGATAATTCATTTTAAGCGGGCCATTCTTCAATGATTATCGCCTTCTGCTTTTTTTTAAGCGGAAGACTTTGGTATATTTCTTCCGTGATAAAGGGCATGAAGGGATGAAGAAGCTTTAAAGAGGTCAGTAATACGTATAGTAAGGTAGCCTTGGTTTTCTCATCATTTTTATTTTTTGTTTCTTCAATAAATTTGTCACAAAAGTCGTGCCAGAAAAAATCATAAAGTATGTGCGCCGCATTGCCGAATTCAAAATTATCCAAGTCCCTATTAACTGATTTTATAGTTTTATTTAATTGTTTAATAATTTTTGATTTGGAATTTGGAATTTGTTTGGAATTTAGAATTTGGAATTTGGAATTTTCGATTTGTAGCATTACGAATCGGCTGGCATTCCATATTTTATTGCAGAATTTCTTTCCCATTATTATATTGTCTTCCGTAAACCTCAGGTCTTGTCCTCCCATCAGCTGGTAGGCGATGCCGAAGCGGGTGGCATCGGCGCCGTATTTTTCGATTAGCTTAATGGGGT
The DNA here is from genome assembly GCA_964469735.1 of uncultured Candidatus Saccharibacteria bacterium. Taxonomy (GTDB): domain Bacteria; phylum Patescibacteriota; class Minisyncoccia; order Minisyncoccales; family MHMH01; genus JACOYH01. The sequence continues at coordinate 1,530 of CAYXYS010000044.1, read as the reverse complement.
CGATTCCCGTTCCCAGCGATTTGGACATCCGCCTTCCTTCTTTAGTTAAAACGGTCGGCGTGATTATTACGTCTTTAAAGGGTTCTTCGCCTGCGAACTCCAGCCCGGAATAAACCATTCTGGCCACCCAAAGATTTATTATATCTCTGGCCGTTACCAGAGCCTGGGTGGGGTAGAAGGCCTTAAGGTCGTTTGTTTTGTCCGGCCATCCGAGAGTGGCGAAGGGCCACAAAGCCGAAGAGAACCAAGTATCTAAAACGTCATCCTGCCCTTTAATGGGAATTTTATGGCCCCACCAAATCTGCCTGGAAATGCACCAGTCCTTTATATTGTAAAGCCAGTCGAAATAAAGTTTTTCCCATCTTTGGGGGTGGAATTTGACTCTTTTGCTCTCCACGGCCGATATCGCCAGCTTGGCCAGCTTGTCCATTTTTAAAAACCACTGCAAAGAAGGTATTAATTCCACAGTTGTTCCGCAGCGGTAGCATTTTGGAACCTGGTGGCTATAATCTTCAATTTTTTCCAGAAAATTATTCTCTTTCAAATCTTCAACCACTTTTTCTCTGGCTTCCAATACTTTCAAGCCGCGGTAGGGAAGCGGCGCTTGATCGGTTATTCTGCCTTTTTCGTCAATTATTTCTACTACTTCCAAATTGTGCCTTTGCCCTATGTCGTAGTCGGTCAAGTCGTGGGCCGGCGTAACCTTTACCGCTCCGGTTCCAAATTCCGGATCAACAACTCTGTCCTTAACTATCGGTATTTCCTTGTTAACTAAGGGGAGGACAACGTGTTTTCCTATAAGGCTCTTATATCTTTTATCGTTGGGATTAACGGCTATGGCCGTATCCCCGAGCATGGTTTCGGGCCTGGTGGTAGCCACCGTAATGAATTTTGAATTTATTTGGGATTTGGGATTTGGGATTCGGGATTTTTGTGCCAAAGGATACTTAATATACCATAAGTTGGACTTCTCTTCTCGATATTCTAATTCAAGGTCTGATAAACTGGTAGCACAGCGGGGGCACCAGTTAACCACTCTTCTTCCCTGGTATATCCATCCTTTTTTGTAATAATGCGAAAAAGCCTCTTCTACGGCTTTCGCGTATCCTTCATCCATAGTGAAACGGGTTCTGGACCAGTCGCAGGAAGCCCCTATTTTTTTAAACTGGTCAAGAATTATATTTCCGTATTTATCCTTCCATTCCCAAACTCTTTCAATAAATTTTTCCTTGCCCAAGTCGAATCTGGTTTTTCCTTCCTTGCGGAGATTTTTTTCGACTACGTTCTGGGTGGCTATTCCCGCATGGTCCGTTCCAGGCACCCATAGGGTTTTGTATCCCTCCATCCTCTTTTTTCTTATTAAAATATCCTGAATGACGGCATTTAAAGCATGGCCCATATGCAGCTCTCCCGTTACGTTGGGCGGGGGAATGCAAATGGCATATGTTTTTTTTCTTTTGCCGGGGAGCTTGTCGGGATTAAAAAAACCGCTCTTTTCCCAGAGTTGATATATCTTTCCTTCCGTTTTTT
>CAYXYS010000043.1:0-4841 GCA_964469735.1 uncultured Candidatus Saccharibacteria bacterium | reverse complement strand
AGATATCTTCAGGGCAAGATTGGCTACGAAGAGATGGTAGAACAACTCCAAAGGGAAATAGAACATTTCGCTAAAAGACAGATGAGTTGGTTCAAGCGAGATAAAAGGATACGCTGGGTAAGTAATCACAAGGAGGCGGAAAAACTGGCGAAAAAATTCTTAGATAATTAAGAACATCGCTTCGCGAGAACCTTGGTCCGCTAATGAATAAACATATAATCTTAAACTAAAACCAGCCATAAAAATGGCTGGTTTTATTAACTCTTTCCCACTAGGCTGCGAGAAAGATATCGGGCCAATATTTGGCTTCTTTCTCTTCGCAGCCTAGTGGGGCCGATGACGTGAATTGAACGCGTCATCGGCGTTTATTATCCCTGGAACACCAGGGACTTCTTATCGCCATCAATAATGGCGGGAGGAATCTTACCTTTTTTGGCGACTTTTTGTATGCATTGGAGGTCGCCGATGGTAAGTTTTTTTATAGGTACTTCCTGCATTATATCCTCCTTTATATTTTATTATAATACGATATAATATCACACTATTTCTATTTTGTCAAGGCCTTTTGGAGTATTTTAGCGGTTAATTCCGGACTGGCCTTGCCTTTAGTTTGAGCCATGACCTGGCCTATCAAAAACTGTAAAGAATTCCCTTTGCCCTTTTGAAAATCCTCGACCGCTTTAGGATTTTTGGAAACAACCTCCTTTATTATCTCCTCTAATTCCGATTCGTCAACTATTTGATTCAACCCTTTTTCTTTTATAATATGGGAGGGATCAGCTCCGCTGGAAAACATTTCAGATAAAACCTGCTTGGCCAGTTTGCTGGAAATTTTTCCTTCGTAAATCAAGGTAACGAATTCAGCGAAGTTTTCGGGGGTAATCTGCAAATCCTCAACGGAAGCCGAAGATTCTTTTAACAATCCCTGGAGATCGCTAATTAAATAATTAGCGCATATCTTGATAAGCCTTGATAGCTCGTCTTTCTCTATTTTCTTTTTCTGCCCGATCGCCTTCAACCACCCCTTAAGCTCGGACACGGATTTTTCAAAATATTCCCCCAATTCTTTGTAAAAAACGAACATTTCGATTTCCTGGTCTTCCAGCTGGTATTCCTCTTTTAATCTCTTTCGGCGGTCTTGGGGAACTTCCGGAACCTGCGCTTTTATTCCGGCGATAATATCCCTGCCTAATTTCAAGGGGGGCAAATCGGGCTCCGGAAAGTATCTGTAATCATGGGCCTCTTCCTTGGTTCTTTGGGAAACCGTTGCGGCCTTTGCTTCGCTCCAGCCCCTTGTTTCTTGTATAACTTTCCCGCCGCCGTCCAAAACCTCGGCCTGTCTTTCTATCTCATAAGCTATGCCTCTCTCTACGGCCCTGAAAGAATTAAGATTTTTAATCTCCACCTTAGTGCCCATTTTATCGCCTTTTTTAAGAGAGATATTGGCCTCTACCCTCATTTGGCCCTTTTCCATATCAGCGTCGGAAACTTCAAGATACCTAAGCAGCAATTGAAGTTCTCTGGCAAATTTCCAAGCTTCTTGGGCAGACGTAATATTGGGCTCGGTCACAAGCTCCATTAAAGGAATGCCGGCCCTGTTGTAATCTACCAATGAATAATCGACTCCCTTGGGGTGTATTAATCTGCCGGTATCTTCTTCTAAATGAACCCTGGTTATATTTATCCTTCTCCCGTCTATATCCAAATATCCCCCTTGGCAAAGAGGAAGATCATACTGGGAAATTTGATAGCCCTTGGGAAGGTCGGGATAAAAATAGTTTTTTCTGTCAAATTTGGAATTCTCGGGAATCTCGGAATGAAGGGCCAGTCCCGTTTTAACAACCCTTTTCACAGCTTCTTCGTTTATAACCGGCAAAGTGCCGGGATGGCCCATACAAATAGGACAAATATTGACATTGGGATGCCTTTCCCTAGCATCGTTGGCACAAGAACAAAACATCTTGGATTTCGTTCCAAGCTCAACGTGTATTTCTAGACCTATAACCGGAGTGTATTTCATAATTTAATAACTGCCTCCTTTTTGGGAAACTCCTATAATTTTAAGCGCAGAACTTGTTCCAATAATATTGGCTCCGGCCTCAACCGCTCTTTTGGCGTCTTCTATGGTACTGATGCCTCCGGCCGCCTTAACGGGAAAATCGGGACCAACCGCCTCCCTTATTATCTTTATATGTTCTATTTTCTTATCAATGCCCACCTTAGGCTCCATGCCCGTGGAGGTTTTAACGCAATAACAACCTGCTTCTTTAACTAAAACAGCTGCTTTCTTTATTTCCTCGTCTGAAAGGTAGCCCGTTTCTATGATAAGCTTTGTAGGCAAAACTTTGGCTAATTTCTTTAATTCATTTAAAACCAAATCGTAATTTCCCATTTTGAAATTACCAATATCCAGTACCGGATCTATTTCATCGGCCCCTTCCCTTTTAGCTGCTGCAGCTTCAAATATTCTGGCTTCGTTAAGAGATGCGCCAACCGGCCAATCAATCACAACAACCACTTTTTTATCCGTTCCCTCCAGTTCGGCCTTAGCCAATCCCGCCCATTTGGGATTTACGCATACCGAACGAAAATCATAGTGCTTCGCTTCAGAACAAAGCTTGATTATATTTTCTTTGGTGGCATCTGCGTTTAGATTGGTATGGTCAATTATTTTTGCTATTTCCATATGCCAAATATACGTTTTTTAATAATAAGGCGACCGTTAAGGGGCCTACCCCTCCGGGGACCGGCGTAAAGAAGCTGGCTTTTCCCTTCGCGCTTTCTTTGTCCATATCTCCGAGAACTTTCTTGCCTTTCATAGTGATGCCAGCGTCTATGATAACGGCTCCGTCTTTTATCATATCATCCTTTATAAAACCCGGGCAACCGCAAACTAAAATCAAAACATCGGCTTTTTTCATCTTTTCTATTGGTATTTCAGCTAATAAGGCATATTCCATTTTCAGCCCCTTTCCTTTGAGAAAAGATTTTAAAACTTCGCCGAAAAGCTTTGAATTTACAAGGGCTAGGATTTTTTTACCGCCGCCGACGCCGGCTTTTTTGAGGCAGAAAAAGATGGCCGATGGCAAAACAGGAGCCAAAAGACTATCCTCTTTAAAGCCGTCAACATCTTTTTGGGAAGATATCTTGCTTATTATCTTGTCAGTGTTAAATCTCTTAGGCAGAGGCAACTGAACTATAATTCCATGAACAGAATCATCTCTGTTAAGGTGCTCAATTTTTTTAATAATCGCATTTTCGCTTGCTGCGGCGGAAAAATTAAAACTGGAAATTTTTATGCCAGCCTGCCTAGCAGCTCTTTTCTTATTCCTCATATAAAGCTTAGAGGCCTTGTCCGGAGAAACGGAAATTATCGCCAACTTGGGGGCGATTTTTTCTTTGCTTATTTTCCGGCTAAGCTCGTTTATTATTTCGGCAGCCGCTTTCTTACCATCGAAAATCTTCATTTTGAATATAATGAAAAACAAGGTTCTCCAATTAAAATCGGAGGTTCTTATAAATGGGAAATTTTTTTGATAGACCCTTCACGCCCTTTTTAATCTTTTCTTTATCGCCTCCCTTAAGAAAATCAGCTATCATCCCGGCAACCTCTCGGCATTCTTTTTCCTTGAATCCCCTGGTGGTTATAGCCGGGGAGCCTAATCTGATGCCCGAAGGATTAAAGGGAGGCTTTTTATCAAAAGGAATAGCATTCCGGTTTACGTAAATACCCAGTCTGTCTAATCCCTCTTGGATGCTCTTTGATTCTCCATAAGAGGAAACATCTATTACCATAAGGTGGTTGTCGGTTCCCCCGCTTATCACCCTAATCCCTTTTTTATTAAACTCATCGGCCATAGCCGAAGCGTTCTTAATAACTTGCCGCTGATATTTTTTAAATGAAGGGCTTATTGCCTCTTTAAAACAAACTGCCTTGGCGGCGATGATATTTTCCAACGGACCCCCCTGAATGCCCGGAAACAAGGCTTTATCTATTTTCTGAGATAATTCCTTCTTACAGAGTATAAGGCCTCCCCTGGGGCCTCTCAGGGTCTTGTGGGTGGTAGAAGTTACCACATCGCAGTGAGGAAAAGGGTTGGGATGTTCTCCTGCTGCCACCAAACCGGCAATATGGGCAATATCGGCAAAAAGATAAGCGCCAACTTTTTTGGCTATCTTCGCAAATCCCTTAAAGTCCAACCGCCTGGAATAAGCGGTAGTGCTAATAATTATAAGCTTGGGCTTGAATTTAAGCGCTATTTTCTCCACGTCCTTTAAGTTGATTCTTTCCGTTTTTCTATCTACTCCGTAATAATCGAAACTATAAAGCTTTCCCGAAAAATTTACCTTGGAACCGTGAGTCAAATGTCCTCCCGCCGCCAAGTCAAAACCCAATATTTTATCTCCGTAGTTTAAAAGGGCCAAATAAACGGCGGCATTAGCCTGAGAACCTGAATGAGGCTGGACGTTGGCATGTTCGGCCGAAAACAGCTTCTTGGCCCGCTCTATAGCCAGATTCTCAATTTGGTCGATATATTCGTTTCCCCCGTAGTACCTCTTTCCGGGATACCCCTCGGAATACTTATTGCTCAATGGCGTGCCCATTGCTGAAATGACTTCGGGGCTGGCGTAATTTTCAGATGGAATTAAAACCAAGCCGTCTCTCTGACGGTTAATTTCTTTGCAAATTAAGCCATATACTTTCGGGTCTGATTTACGCAGCTTCATACTATTATCTTAATAGAACACGGCTCTTTTTACAAACGAAAAGGCTCCCCTTATGAGCGGGAAGCCCTTATTTTATTTAGAGATCGTCAAAGACGATTGGCACTCTTTCCTTC
>CAYXYS010000042.1:0-5106 GCA_964469735.1 uncultured Candidatus Saccharibacteria bacterium | reverse complement strand
TTTTGAGACCAGCGCAAAAAGTCGTAAGTTCGACTTTTCAGTTTATTAATCATCAGCTTTTCTTAAAAAATAACTGAATGGTTTTCAGTAAAATTCCCAGGTCCAAAAGGGGATTTCTGTTTTTTAAATAATATAGGTCGTATTCAAACTTCTCTTTGGAGTCCATTACAGTTCTTCCATACCTGAACTTAATTTGGGCCCAGCCGGTGAACCCCGGCTTTATTAGGTGCCTTATCTGGTAGTGGGGAATCTCTTCTGTCAGCTGCTCTACGAATTCAGGCCTCTCGGGTCTCGGCCCAACCAAAGAAATATCTCCCCTTAAGATATTGAGCATTTGGGGAAGTTCATCAAAATGGCTGCTTCTCAGGAATTTCCCTATTTTAGTTACGCGAGGATCTTTTTCTTTTGCCCAGACGGCTCCAGTTTCATCTTCGGCATTCTCCTTCATTGACCTGAATTTCAAAAGAGAAAATCTTTTTCCGTCCCGGCCGACTCTTTCTTGGCGGTAGAATATTGATTTGCCGTCTTGCAGCTTTATCATTAAAGAAACAATTGCAGAAACAGGGGAGGTGATAATAATAATTAAAAATGAAAGAATTATGTCGGCCGTTCTTTTGAATCTGTCGTACACGGCCCTTTCTCCTTCCTTGAGGTTTTTTAAAAACCAGCTGTGGGGAATAAAAGAAACGGGAATCTTCTCGCAAATTAGCTCGTAAGCTTGGGCCCAGTCCATAAAGTTGATTCTGGCGGGCAGCAATCCGTAAAGTTCTTTGGCCAGCTTGGAATTAGGATTTAGCTCGGCTGGGATAATCAAGGTATCTATTTTATTCTCCTTAATCTCTTTAAGCAGGTTTTTTTGCTCGTCTATTTCAATAAGCTTGTAGCCGAGATAGGGCCTGTTTAAAATCGCTTCCTTGAGCTCCTGTTTAATGCCGTCTTCTCCGACAATAGCTACTCTATTGAGCAGGCGGCCGGCAAAGAGGGTAAAAAAAGCCTTGCGCCAAACGAGAAATAAAACGCCGAAAGTTATTGTATTAATTATGAGGTTGGTTTTCGGGGTTATGTCGAAAATGGGTATTAGGTAGAAGAAAGAAATGCCAACCAAAAAGCAAGCTAAAAGAGCGCCGGCTATTTTGGCGTAAAAGAGGCTCCCGGCCCTTATAATTCTTAACTCGTAAAGGCCGAAGATATAGAAAGTTACCAGCCAGAAGAAATAAAGAAGGGAGAAGGGCAGGAAGTGGGAGGAGACGATTTGCCAATCAAAACTTCCCCAATATCCGAAAAATATTGTGGCTATCAGTGATAAATAAAGGAAGGCGATATCTCCCAGAATAAGAAGGAATTTTCTGATGTTAAGCGTGTTTGCCATTTTCTTAATATTAAGTTAAAATTGAGTAGATTTCAAGATTTAAAAAGTATTTGTCGTTTTGAATATTTTCAGATAGAATTAAATAATTAATCGAATTTCTACTACTTGAGATGGGTAAAAAGTCTCGAGAAAAAAGAGAAAAAAGGATATCCGGAGGCAGTAATTTACAGGAAAGAGTTCAGCGCAAAACCGGTTTGGAGAAAACCTGTCTTTTTATTATAAGATGGGGGACTTACGCCGCTTTATTCACCCCCCTGGTAATAAGCACCAACTTTTTCTTCCCTTTTGTCGCCCCTAAAACCTTCTTTTTCAGGATATTAGTGGAGATAATAGTGGCAGCTTACGCGTTTTTAGCTATATCCAACCCAAGAAGGTATCTGCCGAAAATCAATCCTCTCAATATAGCCGTTTTCATATTCCTGGCTTTTTTCATCATCACTTCCTTTACGGGCGTTAACTTAGAGAGGTCTTTTTGGTCCACCTACGAGAGAATGACGGGAATTTGGACTATGGTCCATTTGTTTGCCTTATTTATAGTCCTTTCCAGCGTTTTTAAAAAGAAAGAAGACTGGAGGAATTTGTTCGGCGTTTCAGTTATCGTTGGAATAATACTCAGCCTTTACGTATTAAAAGGAGACGAGATATCCAGCAGGGGCGGAGGAACCATCGGCAACACTTCCTTTATGGGGGCTTACCTGCTTTTCGATATCTTTTTTGCCATAATCCTGTTTTTATCTGAAAGAAAATGGTGGCGCATTTTTGCGGGAGCCGGTTTGGTTGTTATGGTTCCGGTCCTTCTGGCTTCTACTGCCAGGGGAGCAATAATATCTTTTTTGGCAGGATTGTTTCTTTTATTCCTGGGATATTTAATATTTTCCCAAAAGAAAGCCCTGAAGAGAGCGGCAATAGGCATTATAGTTTCCTTGGCCATATTGGGAATACTGGCGGCGGTAATGCAGCCGGCTTTCATAGAAGACCCGGTAAAACACACTTTAAGAGAAATGAAACCCAGGTTTGTAATATGGGAGAAGGCTTGGAAGGGATTTCAAGAGAGACCTATTTTGGGATGGGGTCCCGAAAACTTTAACATAATATTTGCCAAGTATTTTAATCCCTGCACATTTTTGTCCGAATGCGGGGGGGAAATATGGTTTGACCGGGCCCACAACATCGTATTAGATACTTTAGTTAACAGCGGAATAGTGGGATTACTGAGCTATTTGGCTATGTTCGCCGTAGCTATTTGGGGATTATTAAAAACCATCCCTAAAACAGTTAATAGGAGAAACATATTCATTCCTTTGGGTTTGGCCGTTCTTTTGGCGGTGTATTTTGCCCAGAACCTTTTGGTCTTTGATATGATTAACAGCTACCTGGTTTTCTTTTTGGTTCTAGCTTGCGCCAGCTTTATTATTCAAGAAAGAAAAGAAGAAGCCGAAGAGAGAAGATTTAAGATAAAGCCGATTGTAGCCGTTTTAATATTATTGCTCACGGTCTTCCTGCTTTGGACCACGAATATAAGGCCGATGATGGCCGGGCATTACGTTATCCAGGCGATTTCCGCCGAATACTTGGAAGACGCAACAGATTATTTTGAAAAAAGTGTGGATTCGTGGATGTATCCCTACGAAGCCAGGGAGCATTTTTCCCAGAGAATGACCAAGGCCGTTTACGGAGACTTTACCGAAAAGGAAGTAGAGGAGATAAAGAAGGCCTTCGTATTAACGGAAGGAGAAATGAAAAAAGCCGTCAAAGAAAACCCCATTGATTTTAGGCAATATTTATTCTTGGGCCAGCTTTACAACAGCTTTTATCGCATTACGGGAGATCCTGAAAAACTGGATTTAGCCGAGGAAGCCTTGAACAAAGCCATTGAATTAAGTCCCACTAATCAGCAGGGCTATTGGTATTTGGCGGAAGTCAGGCTTGCCAGAGGCGATATTCAAAAAACCATTGATCTGTTAGAGCAGGCTGTGGAGCTTGACCCGAGAGTGGGCAACAGCCATTGGTTTTTGGCTATGGCTTACAGCATAGCCGGAAATAACCATAAGGCCATGGAGCATATAAACAAGGCGGAAGAGGCTGGATATAATTGGAAGAAGGATTCCGCCAGCTTGCAAAGAGTTATCGCCATTTACGAAGAGATGGGCGACGACCAAAAGCTTATTTCCTTATATTCGGACATACTGGAACTCGATCCGAGCAACGCTGATTATTGGTATTCTTTGGCCGCCAGCTACGCCAACATGGGAGAATATCAAAAAGCTAAAGAGGCGGCCAATAAAGTGAGGGAAATCGACCCCAGCGCTTCAGAAAGAATAGACGAATTTATTAACCAACTGCCATAATGACAAAGAAGATAATTTTTACAATCAGCTTTTTATTCTTGCTGTCTGTTTCGCCGGCAGTTTCAGCCCAGCCAATCATCGGCAACATCGAAAGCTTTAACGTACAGTCTTCTTACGACCTTTCCGGAAGGAGCGAAATTGAAGCCGTGCTGGTGAAAAATTCTTTAAGCGCTTATTGGTATGTGGACAAGGAATGGTGGGACGGGCTTTCAACCGCGGAAAAAACGGAAACGGATCGGACGTTTGAATCTCTTTTGACGGAATTTGAAGTTAACATTTACCCGACGATTACGGGGACTTTCGGTTCGGAATGGTCTCCGGGAATAGATGACGATACTAAAATAACCATTCTTTTTCATCCGATGAAGCAAGATTCGGGCGGTTACAATAACAGCGCCGACGGATATTCCAAGCTCCAACTTCCCGAATCTAACGAAAGGGAAATGTTCTATTTAAATACCGACTATATAGGAAAAAAGCTAATGAAAAGCTTTTTGGCTCACGAATTGGTCCACTTGATTACTTTCAACCAGAAAGAAAAAACCTATGGAGTAACCGAGGATGTTTGGCTAAACGAAGCCAGGGCTGAATACGCGCCTACTTTATTGGGTTATGACGATGATTACGAAGGGAGCAACCTTCAAAACAGAGTCAGTGTCTTTCTAAATAAACCTTCAGACTCTCTGACGGAGTGGCGGGAAAGACTGGACGATTACGGAGTGGCCAACCTCTTTATACAATATTTGGTTGACCATTACGGAGTGGGTATTTTAGTGGATTCGCTGCGTATGAAAAAAATCGGCATTGAGAGCATAAATGCAGCTTTGTTGAAGAGAGGGTTTGATGCTGATTTCAACCAGATATTCAATGACTGGACGGTGGCCATGATTATCAACGACTGCGATATTTCCGAAAAATACTGCTATTTTAATGAAAACCTGAAGGATTTCCGCATTACTCCGCTTATCAATTACATACCCTTTGTCGGAGAGAGCACTTTGTCTGTCACTAACTCCACCAAGGATTGGGCGGGCAACTGGCACAGATTTGTCGGCGGCGAGGGGACTTTGGGAGTTGATTTCAGCTGGGTGGGAGCTGTTGCCAGCTCAGAGCTTTCCTACCTGCTTCATTATTCCGACGGAAGAATTGTCCTGGGCGAACTGCGGTTTAACGGATCTCAGGGAGGAAAAATAACCATTCCTAATTTCGGTTCGGAGGTTTCTTCTTTAACCATTATTCCGGTTGCTAAAATAAAAATTTCCGGTTTCGGCAGCCTTGAGCCTTCCAGGACTTTCTTTTGGTCGGCTTCGACGATAGAGAAAGGGGAAGGAGAAGAGCCAACCATCCCCGATATCATTTCCCTTCCCAAGCCCCTTTCTGAAATGAGCA
>CAYXYS010000041.1:0-5195 GCA_964469735.1 uncultured Candidatus Saccharibacteria bacterium | reverse complement strand
CCTTTCTCAGGGTCGGCTCACCCCCGGAAAAAGCAAACGTCCGGGCTTTAGCTTTAGTGGCAATATCAATATCTTTTTTAACGTCTTCAAAGGTTTTCGTTTTTTTATTATCGTCAATGCTTCCAGCAACAGAACACATAAGACAATGACAGTTGCATTTAAAAATACATAAGCTTTCCACTTTTCCGTAATCCCTTTTATCTAATGGCTTATCTTTATTCTTCATCGTTTTTTACAGGTTTAAATTCTTCCCAGCCGAAAAGCTCCGGGTATTCTCTCCAAGGACCCTCGCAAGAATTAAAATACTTGCATTGGCTGCAAAGAGAGCCTTTGGCCTTTCCTTTATTCCGGCGGTAATCCGTATAATCTTCGACCTGAAAATCAGCATCGTAAACGTCGGTATCTGGAATAATCTCTTCAACAACAAAATCTTCATATCCCTTCATGAAGCAATAAGGAATAGCTTCAGTCATAACTGGAACGCCAGCCCGAATTCCCACCCGCAAAGCTTTTTTAACATACGGCTCCACTTGAGAATGCCGGGGAACTATCTCTTCAACCAACTTAGGATCGGAGGCGATAATATGGTTTATATGCATAAAAGCGAACTGAAATTGGTTGACCTTCAATTCCACTAAAAGCTTGGCGAGATTAGGAAGATCCTTATAGTTCATTTTATTGATTACCGAATTGGTGCCAACATACTGGCCCAAAGAAACTAAATTTCTTATTCCCTGCACGGTTTGCTCAAAACTGCCCTTAACCCTAGTTAAATTATCGTGGATAGCGGAGGTAGACCCGTGAAGAGCAGGAGAAAACTCATTGGCTCCAGCTGCAATCAAGGTCTTGCAATAATCCTTATACGCAAAAAGCCTGCCGTTTGTTTGGATTTGGATAGCGCTATATCCTAAACGATTAGCATGCTTCACCCACCCCACCAGCTCCTTTCTAATAGTCGGTTCGCCGCCAGTAAAAACCACCCCTTGGCTTTTTTTAGAGTTCTTTTCTAATATTTCCCTAACCTCTTTATCTGCCTTGTTGGGATAAATTTCCCTCTTATTTCCTTGCACGCAAAAACGGCAAAGATTATTGCACTGAAATCCTATTTTTAAATCGATTCTCTTCATTTGCTTCGTTTAATCTTATCATCTTTCAAGAGTATGGTAAATTGCTTAATTTGAACAATATATTATAATTTAAAAAGATGCTTAATTGCAATAATCATATGAGCTCAAAAAATAAAATCGCCGTTTTATTAATAATGCTGGCAGTTGCGGGCGGAGCAACCTACTTTATTTTTAAAATTACAGGCGATGAAACGGCTTCAGCCGATTATTACAAACAAGAAGGAAAAAAATATTTTACTTTTGGTGATTTTGAAAAATCTGAAGAAAACTACAAAAAAGCGCTAGAAATGAATCCGTCTTGTTCTGTCGCTTCGTATCAATTAGGCAATATATATCTAAGATATAAAGACTATGACCGGGCTAAAGAATACTTTAACGATGCTCTCGGGAAAAACCCGGAATCCCTTATTAAAAAAGGTTCCTACCTGGGCCTGGCCGGCGCTTACTTTTTCGAAGAAGAATACGGAAAATCAATTGATTATATAAATTTAGCGCTTGAGGATTCAGACGTCTTTACGAGAAAAGAATTAGAAGTCATTGGCGCTACTGCCTATCCCATGCTGGCTAATTCTTTATTTTTACTGGGAAATTTTTCTGCCAGTGAAGAATATTTTCAAAAGACCTTACGGTTAGATATTAAAGACCTAAAACTTGCTTCTCTTGCAAAAGAAAATGCTTACAACGGACTTGGCTTCCTGTATTCTTCCCTTGGAGAGGACGAAACAGCAATTGAATATTTTAATGAAAGCATAAATCTTAATACGGATTCAGCGTTAAAATATCTTCCTTATTTCGGAATAGGCCAATCCTATATTTTCCTTAACGATTACGATAAAGCCTTAGAATTCCTGCAAACAAGCCTAAGCCTCATTGATGCATCACAATACGTGCCGGATTACAGCTTTAACAAAACGCAAATATACAATTTTCTAGGAAAGGCCTATCTAGAAATAGAAAACTTTTCGCAGGCCGAAAATTCATTCAATAGCGCCATTGAGGTGACCGAAACTGAAACATTTGATTCTGTTAGCAAGCGCGCATTGTCATCTTCAAAGGCTTATTTGGGCTTGGGAGAAATTTCCTTTCGGCTTAATAACTGCGAAACTGCGCTTTCGTTTTTTGAACAAGGACTGAAAAATATAACAAGCGTGGAACCAAAATATTTCAGCGAAAAAACAAATTTCTATTTTTTCGAAATCCTCCTCCGCTATCAAAAAACCCTGCTGCACATCAGCACGCAAAACGCCCTAGAAGCCCAAAGAGAATTGGGAAAAATTACAAATTTAATATCTTCTCTGCCTCCGGAAATTTATTCATTAATCGAAAACCTGTCGTGGTTTAACGACGAAGATTCTCTTTTTGAAAAGGTAAACGCTTTGCAAAATGAAAATTAAAAGCAGAGAAATAAAGCTTCCCAATCCGAAGCTAAAAAGCAAAATTTCCCTAGAAGAAGCAATTATTAGAAGAAAAAGCCTAAGGGCTTACACTAAATCGCCGTTAAGCCTAAAAGAAATCTCACAATTGCTCTTTGCTGGACAAGGATTATTAAAGGAAAGTAGAAGGACTACCCCCTCTGCCGGAGCATTCTACCCCATCGAAATCTATTTATCCGCCCTTAGGATTACAGGATTATTCTCGGGGCTTTACCAATATCTCCCAAACGGCCATAAATTAAAAAAGATTACCTCCGCCAACCGAATGGCTAAATTAGCTGAAGCAGCGTTCGGACAAATTTGGGTTAAAAATGCCTCCGCCGTTATTATAATCTGTGGCGATTTTAAAAAAACTACCGGAAAATACCAAGACAAAGGAAGAGATTTTGTAACTATGGAAGCTGGCCACGCCGCCCAAAACATTTCCCTGCAAGCCGCCGCCCTTAATCTGGGAATTCTTTGCGTGGGAGGGTTTAATGAAGAAGAAGTAAAAAAAACGCTTAATATTGAAAAGAATAAAAAAGTTTTCTATTTGATGCCGGTAGGAAAAACCTTTAAAAATCAAGATGAAAAAGAGGCAGAAGTTCTGAACGATTTTTACCAAATACTGGAAAAAGAATTTTTAAAAGACTTATGATATTAAAATCCAGCCCGAAAATATTTGAAAACTACAAAAGCAACCATCCCGCAAAAACAATTTCGGCGGTTAAAAAGTCGTTCAAAAAATTAGGATTAAACCTCAATAATTTAAAATACCGGGGAGAGAAAGTCGGCGATATTTTTTCCATTTACGGGGGAGAAATCACTTACGGCGGAGAATATGTTTGCGCGGGAAAAGGGCTTAGCCCTCAGCTTTCCGAGGCCAGCGCTTACGCGGAGGCGGCTGAAAGAATCCCCCCACACATGTCCCCCCTTAGCGCCCACATAAATCAAAAACTGGATATAGAAGGAACTTGGATGAAAGGCTACTCTCAAGGAACCCAGGATAAAATAAAAAATGCCCTAGATATTGAAGAGTTCTTTAAAGAATTCCCAAAAACTGATTTATTGGAAATTAAAAATGGGGAACTGGCTAATCATTGGGTCGATGCTTATTCCCTGATAGAAGGCAAGCACATAAAGGTGCCTCCCCCGCTGGTAAGAGAAATATCGGGGTCCAACGGCTGTGCCGCCGGAAATACCATGGAAGAAGCTATCCATCAGGGTTTTGCCGAGGCTTGCGAAAGATATTCTTTGATAAGGCACATAACCGAAAACCTTTCTGCCCCGACCGTCGATAAAAAAACCATAAAAAACAAGGAAATTAAAAACCTAATAGAGCTGTTTGATTCCCTGAATATAGGCGTGGAAATAAAAGATTTGACGATGGGAAATAAAGTTCCGGTAATGGGAGTACTCTTTACCAATCATAATCTGGATTACGATAAAGGCAGCCTCAGATACAAACTATTCCACCGAACTCTCCACGTCGGATCACACCTCGACCTCAACCAGGCCATCATCCGATGTTTTATCGAGGAATGGCAAACCTCCACCAATACTCAAGCTCTCATGTACCACCGAGAGATGAATATTATTGATCGATATTTCGATGAAAAAAGAAAAAAAGAAATCATAGATAACTTTAATAAGGACTTCAATCCCTTGATGGTTTTCAATCGAAGCTTTAATGATTTCGACTTTATCAATAAAAATGCGCCGGTCATATTATTCGACGACTTAGTTAGCCATGAAACGAACGATTTTTACGACGACGTAAAAATTATCAGCGATTTATCTCAAAAAAACGGCTGGAAACCGCTGATAATGGACTACTCCATTCCGGAAATTCCCTTAAGTATAATTAGAATGGTCGTTCCAACTGTTTCCGACACCTTGCGTTACAATCACCCAAATAGAAAAGAGAAGATAAAAATTCCTTACAATAAAAAATTAGTTCCTTCGTTAAAGTCCTTCTCAGCTGCTAATAAAATAAAAATTAAAGAAATAATATCTGCAGCTGAAAATCCTTCTGACTTTAAAATCTTTCTCACCAAGAAAAATCTAAATATCAAAGAAATGATCCCTCTTTTAGAGAAGGAACTGATAGAGCACATAGTCACTCCTTATCCCCCGTACAGAACCTTGGAATACAACCCGCCGGAACTGCTTAAAATTCTGAGATCGGGGTTATTAATACTGGGAAATCAACAAAAAGGTTCCAAAACTGAAGCTCTCTTAGAAGACTATCCCGCCTAAAATCAGACCTTCTTATAATAACCCTTGGATTTCAAGAAATAGGAAACTGTTTCTCCGGATTTGAGAGTTATTTTTTTATACGGAAAATCTAATTCAATATGCTGTACAGGCTTCAATTCCACCCGCCCTTTAGTTAAATCTTTTTTGGTAATTTCCTTCTTTTGGGAATGCTTTAAAGATTCCAATGCGATGCTTTCTACTTTTATCTTTTTAGCCTCCTCGGATGAAACCAGTTGAGCCAATCCTAAAGCGCTTAATTTATGGGTATTGGTCCATTCCAGGCCTAAATCCAAAGTTTTGCCTTTTGGAGAAATTTTCATCAACCCGGTACTGGGCATTTCTCTGGGATGGGTCATGCCAATCTTTTTTCCCTTTCTTCCAGCTGAGGGATGGAGAT
>CAYXYS010000040.1:0-5401 GCA_964469735.1 uncultured Candidatus Saccharibacteria bacterium | reverse complement strand
TCCATACTTCCCTTAAAAGCCCTTTTTGACAGCTGCAATCTTTACAAAGAATCGAGAAGGGCATATATGTCTGGCGCCACCGGCCTTTTGCTTTTTTACATATTGAGCTCATTCTGGAAAACCTGCCTGACAAAACTGGTACAGGTGGATAAGAGGCTGGATCAAATCGAAAGAGGCATTTTCCGGGGCAAGGAAAGGGAAATGGTTATGGAAATTTCCTACGTTAAAGCCGACATCATTAATTTCTGGAGGATAATTGAACCGCAGGGCAAAATATTGGAGTCCCTGGCTACAGAAGGGGAAAAGTTTTTCGGCAAGGAAATGGATCCCTACTTTGCTGACATCCAGGGCACCTACGGCCAGGCCTGGAATAGTTTGAAGACCTACAAAGAAACGATCCTGGCCCTGGAAAACACCAATCAATCGCTGCTTTCCACCAAAACCAACGAAATCATCAGAATCCTCACTGTGTTTTCGGTTATTGTTCTCCCTTTGACCCTGGTAGCCAGCCTTTGGGGCATGAACGTTCCCGTGCCCTTTATGGAATCGGTAAACGGATTTTGGATTATAATGGGCGCGATGGTCGCCCTGGCCGCTTTCATGTTCGCATATTTTAAAAAGAAAAAATGGCTCTAGGAAACAAAAGAGTCCTTTTAATTCTATTGGCAATCATCGCCCTGGCCAGCTTTATGAGATTATGGCAGCTGGAAACGCTGCCGCCGGGAATCTATCCCGACGAGGCGATGAACGCCAACGACGCCATCGCTTCTCCGGGGCATTTCTTTTACGACTCCAACAACGGAAGAGAGGGGCTGTTCATAAACATAATAGCCTTGAGTTTTTCGGTTTTTGGAATCTCCATCTGGTCTTTCAAGCTGATTTCGGCCTTAGCGGGAATATTAGCTGTAATAGGCATATATTTTCTAGGCAAAGAAATGTTCAAGGGGAAAGAGGCGGGACTCCTGGCGGCATTCTTCTTGGCGACCTCTTTTTGGCATACAAACTTCTCCAGAATAGGATTCAGGGCAATACTGGTTCCCCTAGTAATGAGTTTTTCTTTTTATTTTCTTCTTAAGGGTTTTAGAACCGGCAAGCTTCTCAACTTCATTGCTTCCGGACTGATATTCGGAGTCGGATTCCACACTTACATATCTTTTCGGCTGGCGATTTTAATATTGCCAGTTATTCTGCTCCTTTATCTCTGGACTAAGATTAAAGATAAGAGTGAGCTTAAAAAATCAATAGCGGCTTCGGCGGTATTTTTAGCTTTCATATTCGTTTCAGCTTTGCCTATGGGCGTATACTTTCTCCAGAATCCCGATGACTTTATTGGCAGGGCTACCGGAGTTTCAATATTCAGCCAGGATAATCCCGTCCTTTCTTTTCTAAAAAGCGCCGGGGCGCATTTGGCAATGTTCAACTTCAGGGGTGATAGCAACTGGCGACACAACTTTTCTAATTCGCCCCAGCTTTACTGGCCGGTAGGAATACTCTTTTTAATAGGCTTATGTGTTTCCATAAAGAAACTGCTGAATCCCGGAAACAAGCAAGATTTTCTTTCCCACGCGCTGCTGCTAAGTTGGCTTTTTATAATGCTTCTTCCGGGAATCTTAACTTATGAGGGAATTCCCCACGCTTTAAGAACCATCGGTTCCATTGTCCCAGCTTATCTTCTGGCCGGGCTGGGAGCCCGGAAAACTTACCTCTTTTTGGGCAGGAAAATGAAAAACAGGATGCTCTTTGTTTTAACCTGCTGGTTGTTTATTGCCGCAGTCGCCTTTATTCAGTTCGACAAATATTTCTTTGACTGGGGCCAAAAGCCGGAAGTCAAAGCCGCCTTTGCCAAAGACTATACCGAAATAGGCCGTTATCTTAATTCTCTTCCCGAAGAAACCCGCAAATATGTAATTGTCAACGAACTAGGCTCTCCGCTTTACGGAATATCCATACCCGGACAGACCCCGATGTTCATAGAGAGAACGGAATACGGCAGGATTCGATCCGACTACATCACCACCGAAGAGATGGATAAAATAGAAACTAACGGGAATCAGACGGTAATCGTGCCCCTTTACGATAAAGGCATAAAGGAAGAGCTGGAAAAAAGGTTTGGCAAGGTCATAGTCGTTAATATGGAATACTTTAAGGCGTATATAATAAAGTAATGTCGAACAGACTGACCAATTTAAATGCGGTTGTTCTCTTATTGGTGCTTTTCTGGACGGCTTTATTGAGCATGGGAGGAGACTCTCTGACTTTCGACGAGCTGGCCCATATACCGGCTGGCTATTCTTATCTCGCCTATCAAGACTACCGAGTTAATCCGGAGCACCCTCCGTTAATCAAAGACCTGTCGGCTCTCCCCTTGCTTTTTCTAAACCTGAACTTCCCCGAACAAAGCCCCGTCTGGACCCAGGAAAAAGCGGCTCCTGCTTGGTGGATACAATTCGACCTGGGAACCGAATTTATTTACAACTCCCAAAACAATCCTACTGACATAATATTCTGGGCCCGGCTGCCTATGATACTGCTTCTGGTCCTGCTGGGATGGTTCCTCTTTAGATGGGCCAGGAAATTAGGAGGCAACCTGGCCGGACTGGGAGCTTTGGCCCTGTTTTCTTTCTCTCCGACTTTCATCGCCCACGGCCGCCTTGTAACCACCGACGTGGGAGCGGCCTTCGGAGCCGTCATCGCCACTTATTTCTGGCTTAAATTCCTTAGAAACCCGACTAAACTTAACGTTCTTTGGGCTGGCGTATTTTTTGGAATAGCCATGCTGATAAAGTTCTCGCTGATTCTGTTAATCCCCTTCTTCGGCCTCCTAACCGTTATCTACCCGTTTTTACTGGACAGAAACAAGTTATCAGCCCTTAAGGAATATCTGTTAAAAGCTTTGCTGGCGGGAATCATCGGAGTGATTTTGATAATCTATCCCGTCTACTGCTTCCATACCCTCAATTATCCAGCCGAACACCAACTGAGAGACACTGCCGCCGACTTGGCTCCCAACCAGATAACTCCTCTGAAAAATCTGACTGTTTGGATGGCCGACAAGCCTGTTATCAGGCCCCTGGGCCAGTACGCCAGAGGATTGATGATGGCCACCCAGCGGACAAGCTTTGGCAACACCGCTTATTTTATGGGAGAAATATCGGCCCAAGCTTGGTGGTATTACTTTCCGGTTATTTACTTTTTAAAGACGCCCTTGGCCTTCCATTTCCTTATCCTGATTGTAATTTTTGGCCTTGCTTGTTTAGTGAAAATAAAAAGAAAATGCTGGCTGAAGAATAATTTCACTGCTTTCTCCTTCCTTTTGTTTATTTTCATTTACTGGATTGTCGCTGTAACGGGCAACCTCAATATAGGAATCCGCCACCTTATGCCGACCATTCCCTTCATCTATTTGTTGGTAATAATGGGGCTGAAAAAGATTGTGGAATCTGCCGGCCGCCTTAAAAAACCCCTGCAGATTACGCTTGCCGTCCTCTTTGTTTGGTATGCTGCAGCTTCTTTGTCCGCCTTCCCCCACTACATTTCCTATTACAACGAAGCTGCCGGCGGAACTAAAAACGGCTATTTCTGGGCCGTTGATTCCAACTACGACTGGGGCCAGGACTTTTACCGGCTGACGGCTTTTATAGAAGAAAATGGCATCCAAAAAATCCATTTGGACTATTTCGGGGGAGAAAATCCCAAATACTGGCTGGGAGAAAAATATATAAAACTGAATCCAAAAGAAATAAAAAAACCGCCCGAGGGATGGGTGGCCGTATCAATAAACCAGCTTATGGGAGGGCTGGCCGAACCTGTTCCCGGATTCGACCAGGAAACAGGCTACTACAATTGGCTTAAAGAAAAAACTCCCGTTGCCAGAGCCGGCTATTCCATCCTGATTTACGATCTCCGGTAACCCTATTTGTAGTAGACCCTGGTAAAGCGTAAATCTATATAATCCAGTTGCTCCCTCTTTTCGGGGGAGATTTCTTTTTCTAAAACCAAATTCAGCTTGGTAATTTGCCAATTAACATCCTCTCTGGCGTTAAAATATATTTCCCATCCTTCATCTGTCTTAAAATCTATTCTCTCTTTTGATGTCGCCCGAGCCTCTTCTATCTTTAAACCAACTTTGTCTTTAAGCTTGAATTCTATTTCCAGAATTATGGAAAGAATCTCTTCATCAACCGCCTTCTCTCCCAAATCCGTTTCTTCGGGATATTCAGAAACCACCACTTTGACAAGATCGGGCAAATCCTGACCGGCCTTTTCAAAAATAATCCCCCTGCTATCCATTAAATAACACTCCTCGCGGCACCAAATGGCCCTGGCCTCTCTTTCGGTTACTTGTACATTCAAGGAATCGGGCAGCTGCCTTTCAAAGGAAATTCCGACTATTTGAGGATAAGCGGCAAAAAGAGCCTCCCTTATTTCCGCAGCATTAACCAAGAAAACGCTTTTAGTTTCAAAAAACAATATTTTCTTCCCTATTTCCTTCTCAATGCCGGCTAAAATATCCCCCCGGGAAACCTTCTGCTCGCCCTCAATATTAATATCCTTTATTTGGAAAAAAGAAGAAAATAAAAAGAAATAGGAAAGGCCTCCGAGGCATAAAAGAGCCAAAAAACCGGGCCAGAAAAATTCCTTCTTGAAAATAGGCTTTTTTCTTTTTATCCTGTATGATTTTTGGTATCTGTATTTCCTCCTTTTTTTCATAATCCTCTTTTTATTTTCCTTAATCCTTCAAAGGCGTTTATCAGCCAGTATTTCCGGGAAAGCGGATAGTCCTGAGTCCTGACATATTCGCGAACCTCCCCCCCGAATCCCATCTTGAAGAGGGTGGGTCCCGCCCAAGGATGATTGGGTTTTTTCTTGGGATCAACGTAACCCCAAAAGTCGTACCAAGCGCATCCCCTTCTTTTCGCTTCCTTTATCGCTTCCCATTGAAGCAGATAAGGGATAGAAAGCTTTTGGTATTTGGAGCGGGATGCGGCCTGGTGATAAAAACCTATGCCGGACCAATATATCACTAAAGCTGCAGCCGCCGCCTCTCCCTTGTACTTGCCGAAGAGAAACAAAGCCTGTCCGTCTTTAATAAATGATTCGAACTCGTTTTTGACGTATTCACCGGAAAAAGGCACAAATCCCTGCCTGCCAGCCACTTCCTCATTGAGCTTCTGGTATTCCAGGGCTGCGGCAGCATCGTCTCTCCGCTCAATGGTAATATCCTGATTCTTCAGGCACTGTCGGATTAAATACCTGGTAGTCTTGCGCATGTTTTTTAAAAGTTCGTCTTCGGAAAGAGTAAGGTCGAGTTTCAAAGTCGCTTCATAAGCTGAAGCGTGCATGGGCGCTTCTCTAAATCCTAAACTCCGAAATAATTTTTTGTTTTCTTCGTTTCTCTCAA
>CAYXYS010000039.1:0-5573 GCA_964469735.1 uncultured Candidatus Saccharibacteria bacterium | reverse complement strand
TAATAAATTAATTCAAGATTTAATATTATTACTTAACAAATTAAGGTTCTCGAGAGAAGCGAGAGGTTCTTATTAATGTTTTGTAATGTTAACCTTTATTTTATTGTAGCTTAAGCAAAAAACGAGTCAAGGGGCGGGTTATTTGTATTGGGATGCGCCGGGGTTCTTTTTTCCGTCCAAAGGATCCAGAGGCAAGGGTTTGGCTGCCCAGGAAATTGCCCCGGAAAACAGCAAAAATTAAAATTAAATTTATCCGATATTTTTCCATCTTCCTTCGCTCTGTTTTCCACAGTGATTCCTTGACACATTTATTCGTAAAACCGATAATAAGATAAGTTATCCGATAGGACATCGGATAGCACTAAAAAAGACTAAATTTTGTTAAAAAAAAGAAGACCCGTTAAAAATCAACCTCTAGCTGTAAAACTTTAAAGCCGATTTTATATTGGGTCTTCATCCATATTTTACTTAAAAAGGGGCCGTTTGTCAATATATGGGAAAAGCTAAGAAAGAAAATAAAAAAACAGGAGTTGAGCCGGGATATTTCACTTTAGCGGATGCTGCAAAATCATCTCCATACTCACAGGAGTATCTTAGCTTGCTGGCAAGGCAGGGAAAAATTCATGCCAAAAAATTTGGAAGAAATTGGTACACCACGGCCGAGGCGCTCAATGAGTATTTAAATAATCAGGGAATTAAAATTATTCTTCCTAAACATTTATTTGATTCCTCCTATAAGGGAAAGTTTAAAAAACCACTTAATTTTTTGCCGGTAGAGCAAAACGCTCCGGAGGCAATTTTAGCTCAATATCATCCAGAACAGGAGCCTCCAAAAGATATTTCCTCCAACGCTCCCGAAAATCCCGAACCGCTAAAAGAAGTCTCGGAAACAAAACCGGAACCCGAAGAGTTTTCTCCGGAAAAAAATAAACAATATCTTCGGTCCGAGAAAGAACAACTTTCTTCAGAATTAACTCCCGAGCAAGAGCCCGCTCCCCAAGAAGAAATGGGGGAAAGTCCTGTTCCCGAAAAAGAGGTACTTTGGCAAAATATCCCCCAAAAAGAAGGCGGACCCATCATTCGGAATATGGCTAAAGACCTGCAGAGAATAAAGCAGGAACAGATGGCGGAACTTCCCCCCGAACCTTCTCGAGAAAGCTTTTTTAAAAAACTTTTCTCTCCGCTTAAGGACGCCTTTGCTAAAAAAGAAAAACCGGCTATTCCCCGGGAGACTGCCCCCAAACCGGAGCCGGTTCTTTCGGAAGTTAAAAAAGAAAAACCGGCGCCGGAAATAATAAAAGAAGAAAAGATAGAGCCCGAAAAAGAGCCGATAATTCCCGAACCGGCCCCGATAATGCCCGCTCCTCAGCTTCAAGAGAAAGAACCGCCAAAAGAGATAAAAAAAGAGATTAAAGAAAAAGAAACTGTTTCCAAAGAAAAACCGGTTGAGGATAGGGTCCTGGAAAGATTGCTTCAAGCCATTGAGTCGAAAGTTGCTCTGCCGCAGGGCGTTACAGCAAAGGCGGCTGATTTCAACGGCAGGGCCAATGCAAAATTTCGGTCTTTGCCGAAAGCGCTTTTGGTTTCAGTCGCCGCCATCGTGGTCATTATGCTGTTGGTGGGCGGCGTTACTTTCGGTAATTTAGACAAGACACTTGTCGCCGTAAAAGATTTTTTCAAAGATGCGGAAACTCTTCAAGGGCGGATTCCCGGAACTCATGCAGATGAAGTTCTACTTTTAGATAAAAGCGGAAATATTTCGATATACGGACATGTGGAAACAAAAGGTCAATTAAGGTCTTGGGTAGAGCAGGGCGTCGCCCCTATAGTGGTGGAGTCATCCACTACGGTAGAAAATCTTAGCGCCGATTATTTAGACGATATCTCCGCAGAGGAATTTACTTTAGCCTTTGTTACCAAAAACGGAAACATAACTTATGAAGACGTCTACTTAGAAGGAAACGTTGAGGTAGGGGAGACGTTGATGGTAAGGGGGGCGGCCAAACTCCTGGATAATCTTTTTGTGTATGGAACCCTTGGGGCTTTCGGCGGCATTGAAACCGGCGGGGCTGATTTGAATTTGGGATCGGGAACCATAAAAACCAGTAATCGGGGACTGGTGGAAAATCTCAACGCCGATATGATTGATTCCATGAATTCCAATGATTTCGATCTTCACTTTATTACCTCCAATGGAAGTAATACATATAACAGTATTTCAGTCGGGGGATTAAGCGTCAGCGGATTTTTGGGCCAGTACGGTTCCTTTAGATTGGGGAGCGAGAGGGATACAGGGCTTATTGATACTAAAAGCTGGAACATTTCCGCCCTAGGAAATATAAGTACTCAGGGGAATATGGCTTTGGCCGGAGGCATTAACGCGGGAGGGAAGGCGGTATTCCGAGGCACTCCGGGAAGCGCTATTACCGGCAGCACTGTTTATATTAATCCTTCTACTGGCAGCCCCAATACCATTCTGCTGGCTTTAGCCATTGATGATGAGGAAAAATTTAAAATAGACGCAGAGGGAGATACCAGTATAGGGGGGGATTTGACTGTTACAGGAAACAATACTTTTAGGGGAACAGCCACCTTTCAAAACGACGTAACTCTTTCTTCGCCCGCCAATTTAACTTTAAATTCGGGCAACTTAACGGTAAACAAGCTTTCAGCTCCTGATAATGTTGCCGCTCAGGCGACCACTAGTTCCAGTGGTACCTTAACTGCCGATACATACTATTATGTTGTTACGGCTCTTAACGATAACGGGGAGACTTCCAGTTCTACCGAGGTTTCAGCTACCGTGGATGGAGCTACTACCACCGCGGTTTCAATTACTTGGGACGAAGTCCAGGGCTCCTCGGGATATAGGGTTTACGGCAGGAGCCAAGGAAGTCAGGACCGGTATTGGCAGGTGACAGCCGAATCTTATTTAGACGTTGGAACAGCCGGAACAACCTCTACTGTTCCTACTATTAATACTACCGGGGGTAGTGGGACTTTTCACAGCGGCCTGACCATTTTAGGAACCACTATTTCTAGAAGCATTATCCCCGAAGAAGATTCTCTTTACAGCCTTGGTTCTCCTTCTTATTCCTGGTCTACATTATATACAGATACCGTTCATGCCACAGATACCTACCAGTACGGAAACATATATATGTCAGATGACAAATGGATTGGCTTGGGCTCCTCCGAAGGAAGAATAGTTTTTGACGATCAAACTCCTGACTATTTGACTGTTCAAAATGCCAGCTTCGGTATTGCTACTACCACCCCGAGATATCTTTTAGATGTTTGGGGGAATGCCGCTTTCGGAACTACCACCGATACCAATACCCCTCTTTTATTGGTTAACTCATATTATGGCAATGTCGGTATTGCTACATCTACGCCCTCATCGAAACTAGCTGTCACTGGCGACGTTATGATAGACGGAGACCTTCGTTTTTTGGGGGACCGGATAATATCTGGCGCCGGTACTTTGACTATTAACCCAACGGGCAATTTTTATTTTCAGTCTTCAGCTAACTACATTGACGAGTCAGGCAACCTGGTGGTATCGGGCAGAGTGGATACAAGCACTTTGCAATACTCTGGAGATATTACCGTTAACGCCACTTCATCGGGGCCGACTACGGTTTTTGTAAAAAATGAAGATGGTAGGGCTGTTGCCAGTTTAGACGTGGAGGGTACGTTGCAGGTAGACGGTATCACCACTACAGACAGACTGTATATTACAGCTAATGGAGCTTCGGTCACGGGCACAGTAGACATTACCGGCAACACCGGAATAACCGGAACCCTCCATGTTACAGCTACCACCACCCCGGACTCTTCCTTAATTGTAGACACAGACACCCTTTACGTAGACTCTTTTACAGACAAAGTAGGCATTGGTACCTCAACTCCTTCCAGTAAGTTATCTGTAGCCGGCAACATTCTGGGTGCTGGCAATATCGTTCTTTACGGTTCTGCTACCTCTACTGTATCCGGCCCACTGGAGCTGGCCGGCCCTCTAAAAACAACAGGCAATATCTATCCCGCCTTAGACGTTACATACGCCTTGGGCTCTTCCAGCTACAGATGGGCTAATATATATGCTGCCACAGGTACCTTCGGAGGGACTATTACTATTGATACTGATGACATTAGGGCTACAGGGGCTCTAACTATTTCTTCTGGAGGTGCGGGAGATATTACTCTTAATCCCTCGGGCGTAGTGAATATAACCGGCGATACTTTTATCACCGGCCAGCTTTCAGCAACGGCCACCACCACCTTAGACTCTTCCTTAGCCGTGGATACAGACACATTATACGTAGACGCTTTTCTGAATAGGGTAGGCATAGGAACAACCACCCCTCAGGCGAAATTAAGTGTTGTCGGGAATATCTTGGGCTCTGGCAATTTGACTATTTCCGGCAACCTTATGCCTTCCTCCGCTAGTTCGCAAGATATAGGAGGTTCGGGGATAGACTGGGCTAATATATATGTAGGTAATGTATATGCTACTAATATTTATGCCGCATCTTCCTCCATCGCTGGGACTATTTCTGAAACTTTTACTATTAACTCTGACGCTGTTTCTGACGCTACCTCCACCTTAAGATTTTACCGCGGCACTGATACTCCCCATGCTCTCTTTAATTGGGACGCAGGATACGACAGGTTTAACTTTAATTTCCCGTTATACCTCTCCGGTACGGGAGCTATATCTTCAGCCGGCGCTCTCACTCTCTCTTCAGGCGGAGCAGGGGACATCCTTCTTAACCCGGCTGACAATGTTGGCATAGCCACCTCCACTCCTTCAGCCAAGTTAGCTGTCACGGGCAATGCCATGATAGACGGAGACCTCCATTTTCTCGGAGACCAGACTATCTCAGGCTCTGGCAAGCTCACCATCAACCCCATAGGCAACCTGGAGCTCCAGTCTTCAGCCAACTATATCGACGAATCTGGCAACTTAGTGGTATCTGGCAGAGTGGATACAGACACCCTCCAGTATTCGGGCAATATCACCATCAACGCCACTTCCTCTGGAGCCACTGCCGTTCTTGTCACCAACGCAGATGGAAGAGCGGTAGCAGACCTTCAAATTGAAGGAGACATAGACGTCCAGGGGGGCAAAATTACCTTGGCCACCGGAGAAACCATTGACGCTGAAACCTCAGACCACGTCATCATCACCTCCGGAGGCACTCAGGTTCTAGATATTATATCTGGAGGAGTTAGCATTACAGGGCAAGCTACCACCTCAGACCGTCTCTACGTCACTTCCGGAGGAGCTGATATTACAGGCACAGTGGACATTACCGGAGCCACTAACATCACCGGCGACGTCCTTGTGACTGGAGAACTTAGAGCCACAGCCACCACCACCCTGGACTCTTCCTTGGTTGTAGATACAGACATCCTGTATGTAGACTCCTTTACAGATAAGGTAGGTATTGGCACCTCGACTCCTTCCAGTAAATTCTCTGTGGCTGGCAATATCCTGGGTTCCGGCAATATCGTCCTTTACGGATCTGCCACCTCAACCTTTGAGGGAGGCTTAGCCTCACTCAATTTAA
>CAYXYS010000038.1:0-5659 GCA_964469735.1 uncultured Candidatus Saccharibacteria bacterium | reverse complement strand
TTTTTTAATTCCAACCCACAATTTGTAATTGCCGACCTTTAGTTCTTCTTCAACGTCGAAAACGTCTTTTAGCTTAGGCCTTAATATAAATTCTTCCGCTTTTATCTCTTTTAATATCTTTTCTTTGTTTCTGGAAAAAATGGCGTTAATGCCTTCGTCTCCGCTATACTGCACCTTAATTTTATGCTTGGGCTTGTAGCCGGCTACTTTTCTCATTCTTTGAATTAACCTGGAAACCTCTCGGATTATCCCTTCTTCTTCCAATTCGGCGGTAATTTTGGTATCCAGTTTAAGCTCCTTTCCGAAACTAACCTCCTTAACGTTCACTTCTTCTTTTATCAGCTCTATCAACTCTTTGTCCTGTATTATTTCCGGGATCACCAATTCTCGCAAAGGCTGCCGGACTTTAATTTTGGCCTCCGCCCTTGCAGAAAGAGCCAGATTAACTATTTCCCTGATCTTTTCCATTTTTTTATCTAGCTCCTCATTAACGAATTTCTTGTCTGTCTTCGGCCAGTCTTCCAAATGAACGCTGGCTTTACTGCCGCCGACGTTTTTATAAATCTCTTCGCTAGTAAAAGGAACGAAAGGAGCGGTAAGCTTGGATAAAGATAAAAGGACGAATCCCATAGTTTGAGCGGCTTCATTGAGCTCCGTTTTATTTTGGGGCCTCTGAAGCCTTCTTCTGGAGCGCCTGATGTGCCACTGAGAGAAATCATTGACAACGAACTCTTCAATGGCTCTGGCCGAAGCGATAACGTCGTAGTTTTGGAGTTTTTCGGTAACCTCTTCCATAAGCCCGTTGAGTTTGGAAATTATCCACTTATCGAGAATATTCTTGGAGCCGGCTTTTCCTTTGACGCGGGAATTACCCGAATAAGTGCGGTAGAAAACAAAGCTGTTCCAGTAAGTCATAATGAATTTCTTTAGAGCCTGGTCGATATCCCTTTCTGTAAAAAGCTTTGCGTCTCCGGGCTGGTTAACGGTGAAAAAATACCATCTAACGGCGTCCGCTCCGTACTTTTCTATCACCTCCCAGGGAGATACTATATTGCCCTTGGATTTGGACATCTTCTCGCCTTTCTCGTCTAAAACGTGCCCCAAGGAAATAACGTTCTTGTAGGGAGGACCGAAACCCAGAAGGGTGGAAACCGCCAAAAGGGTATAAAACCATCCCCTAGTTTGGTCAACCGCTTCCGATATGTAGTCTGCGGGAAACTGCTTTTTTTTATCTATCAGCTCCTTATTTTCAAAAGGATAGTGGTACTGGGAAAAAGGCATCGAGCCCGAATCAAACCAAACGTCGATAAGGTCGGGAACTCTTTCCATGGAATCTCCGCATTTTTTGCATTCCAGCTTTATTTCGTCTATAAAGGGGCGGTGCAAATCTATTTCCATTTTCTTATTTCTGGGAAGATTGCTGTATTTTAATTTGCGCCATTTCCCCGTGCCTATTTTTTTTCCGGGCTTGCGCCTCCTCCATTCCAAAACCTCCCCAACGCTTTCTCCCTTGGCCATCCCCTCCATCATGGAAGTGGTAAACTCGTGGGAAACAACAAGAATGTTCTTTCCTTTATATTTCTTTTCCATGGCCTTCAAAAAACCGTGCGTCCTCAAGCCTACATCAACAATCCTCTCGCCTCTTGGTAGTTTCGTAAAAATTATATCGCCGGGTCTGCTTTTAAGGTAATCCCAGCTATCTTTTGGGTCCTCGCCGTTGAAAATACCGACATTGTATTCTCTCAGCCTTTTATCGAAAATAATTTTGGCTTTCAGCTCTTTGGCGGCAATTTCGGCAGTCTGTTTGGTTCTTAAAAGATCGGAGGAATATATAACGTCTATTTTTTTCTTTTTCAGCTCTTTAGCCGATTTACTGACTTGTTTTTTTCCTTCTTCGGTAAGCGGACAACGTATCTTTTCGGGCCAGCAAACCGCTTTTCCGCTTTTTTGCCGGCAGCTGTCCCCGTGGCGAAGAACGAAATAATTGTTATTCACCTTTCCCAAAGAAGAAAGCTCTTTTAGAGACCCGATTGTTTCCGTGTTTCCGCATTTATTACATTGCCAAACCGGCAAAGGCGTTCCCCAATATCTTTCCCTGGAAAAAGCCCAGTCTTTAAGCTCTTTGAGCCATCCGCCGAATCGGCCTTCCTTTAAATGGGCCGGGACCCAGTTTATTTCCTGATTATTTTTAATCAAATCCCGCTTGGCTTTTTGAACGTTTATAAACCAGCTCTCTTTGGCGTAATAAATCAGGGGGCTGCCGCATCTCCAGCAAAACGGGTAATCGTGTTCGTAAAGCTCCTCTTTAAAAAGCAAGCCTCTCTTGCTTAAATCCTGGATTATGGCGGGATCGGCGTCTTTAACCCATACTCCGGCCCAATCTTTAACTTCTTTTTGGAACTTACCTTCTTTGTCCACGTTTAATATGACCGGCAAGTCGTTTTTCCTTCCCGCTTCCATATCGTCTTCTCCAAAAGCGGGAGCAATGTGAACCAACCCTGTTCCTTCCTCAAGGGAAACAAAATCTGCGGAAATAACGAACCAGGCTTTCTTGTCTGGTTTTGTAAACTTATACAAAGGCTCGTATTCAATCCCCAATAAATCCTTTCCTTTAATTTCCTCTATCACCTCTCCCTGTATTCCCAAAGGCTCAATTCTTTCTTTAGCTAAAATTAAATATTCCTCCCCGTCTTTTACTTTCGCGTAAGTAAAAGACGGATTAACCGCCACTGCCACGTTAGCCGGCAAGGTCCAGGGAGTGGTGGTCCAGACCAGCAAATAAACATTGGGCTTTATTTCAAGCTTTACGTAGACAGACGGGTCTTTGACACTCTTATATCCCAAAGCCACTTCGTGCGAAGAAAGGGATGTTCCGCATCGGGGGCAGTAAGGAACGACTTTGTGGCCTTGGTATAAAAGGTTTTTTGACCGCAGCTGCTTTATTATCCACCAGAGAGTTTCCATATATTTTAGCTGATAGGTAATGTAGGGATCATCCATATCCAGCCAATACCCTATTCTTTCTGTCAGCTTCTCCCATTCGCTTTGGTACTGCCAAACCGACTCCCGGCACTTTTGGTTAAATTTGGCAATGCCGTATTTTTCAATGTCTTTCTTATTTTTCAGCCCCAGTTTTTTCTCTATTTCCAATTCCACCGGCAGGCCGTGGGTGTCCCAGCCGGCCTTTCTTATCACCCTAAACCCCGTCATAGTGCGAAAGCGGCAGATAATATCCTTAAAAACCCGGCTTTCCACGTGGTGGATTCCGGGCCTGCCGTTGGCAGTCGGAGGACCCTCGTAAAATACAAAATTCGGCGAGTTTTTTCGCTGTTTTATGCTCTTTTCGAAAACGCGGTTTTGCTTCCAATGTTTAAGTATTTTCTTTTCCAGTTTAGACAGGCTTAAATCCATAATCTACTTTATAGACTATCATTTTATCTCCTTTTTATCAAAAGAAAAAAAGCAGAAAACTGTATTCCTGCTTTTTATCTTACCAGCTGAGAAAATTCATTTCTTCTTCCTTTAATATTGATTTCCCGTTTTTTATTGTAAACGAGCGGGCAACGGCTCTCGCCGTCCTACATTTTGCTTGGGGCTGAAATGCCCATTAAATCTAAAGCGTTTTTCAGAACGATTTTAGCTGCCAAAGCCAAGGATAGGCGGGCTTTGGTCAATTTCTTGTTTTCCGACCTGCTTGCCGGCAAGGCAGGAATAACTCTGCAGTCGTGATAGAACTGATGGAAAGCGGCCGATAGTTCAAGAGCGTAAGCGGGCAGCCTCTGCAGTTGGTAGTCTTGGGCCGTATCTTCAATAAGTTCGGGAAACTTTAAAAGCTCTTTGATTAATTTCAACTCCGAAGGATGATTTAAAAGGTCTTGGGAGAATTTTTTGTCCGCTTTAGCTTTTTCCAATATGCTGCAAATTCTGGCATGGGCGTACTGAACGTAAAAAACCGGGTTTTTCGTGGACTGCTCCTTGGCCAAAGCCAAATCTATGTCCATATGAGTATTCAGGGATTTTTGAAGATAAAAAAACCTGGCTGCGTCCAAGCCTATTTCGTCCACCAGCTTCTCCAGGGTGACTATTTCTCCCTTCCTCTTGGAGAGTTTCTCTCCGCTTTTCAAAGTAACCAGCTGTAAAACTAGAATCTCCAAATCTCCCTCATATCCCAGCATCTTGCCGACGGATTTCATCTTTTGAACATGGCCCTGATGATCAGCTCCCCAAATATCGATTATCTTATCAAACCCCCTGTCCATTTTATCTTTATGATAAGCGATGTCAGATAAAAGATACGTGGGCTGGCCCGTTTCCCTGACAACAACCCAATCTTTTTCATCGCCGAACTGCGAAGTCTTTATCCACCAAGCCCGCCCAAGTTTTTGAACTGACTTTGTTGGTTTATTTTTTGAGGATACTTTATCCAAAAATTTGGGCGGGCAAGCTCCCTCTTTCTGATAAACCAGTTGCTTTTCTTTCAGCCATTTAAACATCTTTTCAACTTTGTTCTTTTTGTATATGGCTTTTTCCTCGGAAACCCAGTTGTCAACCCTAATGCCTAATTTCTTTTCTATAAATTCCTGGTTGTCTTTTTGTATTGAAGCGGCCACCAAAACTCCGGCTTCAGATTCGCTTTTAACCTTCTCCAGCTTCGGCTTCAACAGCTCTATTTTGGATCTTAAATAATCGGTAAGATACGATTCTCCTTTTCCCAAAACCGTTTTGCCCAGCTCGTTAATCTGCTTGCTGTTTCCAGCGTCGTTAATAAAATACTCCCTGGTTACTTTGAAGCCCGCCTTATTTAAAATATTGGCCAAAACATCACCGGCAAAAGCGTTTCTGCCGTTGCCAATATGCAGCTGCCCCGTGGGGTTGGCTGAAATGAGCTCAATATTCGCCTTCTTACCCCTCCCTGCTTCCAATTGGCCGTATTTGTCTTTCTCTTTAATTATTCCCGAAAGTTGGTCCTGTAAATATTTTCTAGAGACGAAAAAATTAATAAACCCCGGATCAACGACTTCTACTTTTTCAAACAGTCCCGGCCTGAGGTTTAAGATATGAGAGCGGATATTGTCGGCTATGTATTTAGGGGCCATTTTGAAATTTGAAGCCGCCTGCATGGCAAAATTGGAAGAATAATCTCCGTGGGTTTCCTTTTCCGGCCTTTCGATCTTAACCGGAGAAACAACCTTGAAACCGGCTTCAATAGCGGCTTTTTCCACCAATTTTCTTATTTCCGTTCTTAACATCACTTTCAGTTTAGCTTAATTTCAGCTAAAATCAAATAATGAAGGTATTGGCGGAAAACCCCGAAGGAAAACCTTCGGTCTCCTACGGGGCAAGCAGAAAAATTTAATTTATGACAGTTTTAGCACAAAACAAAAAGGCTTACTATAATTACGAAATACTGGAAAAATTCGAAGCAGGGGTGGTTCTGGCCGGATACGAAGTAAAATCGATAAAGCTGGGCAGAGTAAGCCTCGGCGGTTCTTATGTTGTATTCAAAGGCGAAGAGCCTTTTCTTCTTAACGCTAATATCCCCCCTTACCAGCCCAAGAATACTCCGAAAGACTACGACCCGACCAGGCTGAGAAAACTGCTTTTGAATAAAGATGAAATAAAGTATCTTATAGGCAAATCCCAGCAGAAAGGCTTGACT
>CAYXYS010000037.1:0-5837 GCA_964469735.1 uncultured Candidatus Saccharibacteria bacterium | reverse complement strand
CTTTTTATTTACGGCCCTATCGTCTAGCCCGGTTTAGGACTCATGGTTCTCAACCATGCAACACCGGTTCAAATCCGGTTGGGGCCGCAAGGAAATTTTTGTGCGCCTTGCGTGCATAAAAATTTGCTTATAGTAACTCCAATCCGGGGACAAGACTCCCTTCCGAAGGAACCCTTCGGGCAACTCTCCGGTTGGGGCCGCAATTCGTTCCTTAAAAGAAAATAGAAAAGGGGGCTTAAATGAGAGGAATAAAGAAGGTAGTTTTTGAAAACGGTTTGACTTTATTAATGGAAAAAAGGCTGTACTCGGGAAATGTTGTTATTCTGGTTGCCACTAAAAGCGGCTCTATGCACGAGAGCAACGGGAACGCTGGCATAACCCACTTCATTGAACACATGCTTTTCCGTTCCAATAAACACAGAAGCGCCCGGGAAGTAACCGAGGAGCTTGAATCCGCCGGCGCGGAAATAAACGCTTTTACCGATCATGCCTTTATGACTTTTTACGCCGATACCCTGCCCGGGGAAGTTTCTAAAACTCTGAATATCATATACGAAGCCGTGGTCAACGACAGCTACGACAGAGACGAGTTTCAGAAGGAAAAGGAAGACGTGCTTTCCGAGATTAAAACCTGCATAGAACATCCCGCCGCCTACCTTTATTACAATCTTTTCCTGCCGACTCTTTTTCAGGGGACTTGCCTCGAAAAGACGGTTGACGGCAGCGTCAAGACTGTAAGCAAAATGACTCCTCGCCGGCTGGCAGAATACAAAAAAGAAATTCTTTCTCCCAATCGGCCGATGGTGATAGTGGTAGTAGGCAAGTACAATGAAGAAGAAGTGGTTGCCGAAGTGGGAAAGACTTTCGGCTCCCTGCCAAGAGGGATTCGCAAACCTTTTATCGAGCTGAGTTATTGCAACAAGAAAACCAGGAAGATCGAAAAAAGAAAAGAAATAGAGCAGGCATATTTGAATATGGGCTTTCAGGTCCCTTGCCACCCGCACAAGGATATGTTCAAGCTCATTCTCCTCCAGGGAATTCTGACCGGAGGGATGTCTTCCCGGCTTTTCAAAGAGCTAAGGGACAAGAGGGGCGTGGGCTACGCCGTTTCCAGCGAACTGGAAAGCTTTGATGGAGTCGGCAGTTTATGCTTCGAAGTAAGCATTTACGACCCCAATCGGCTGGAGGAAGTGGAAGAGGTAATAAAGACCGAGATGAAAGACCTGAAAACCAATCTGGTTGGCGCCCAAGAGCTGGAAAAGACAAAAAATCTGGTGGTTAAAGCTTACAACAAAGGGATTTCCCAGCCCGAAGGCAGGGCTGTCCGGCTGATGATTCAGGAATTTCAGAAAATACCCTACGATTTCAGAAAGTTTGAATATTACGTCCGGCGCTTGTCTGCCAGGAGTTTGAAGGAAGCGGCTCGGAAATACTTTACTGACGATTACACTCTCTGCGCTTTAGTGCCCAAATAGATTATATAAAGAGCTTCGTACACAACGGAGCTCTTTTTTGTTAATATATATTAATGGCAGAAATTCTTTGGCATACCCTTTCAGTCAGCGAGGCCGTTTCCAGTCTCGGTTCTGACATTAAGAATGGGCTTAGCCAGGAGGAGTTTTATTCTAGGCAGGAGAAGTACGGTAAAAATGCTCTTCCCGGAGAAAAGCCTTTATCTAAGCTGAGAATTCTTTTGGACCAGCTAAAGAGCCCCCTTATATATATACTTATAATCGCCGGAGTCATTTCGCTGATTTTTAGGGAGTGGGCTGATGCCATCGTTATTTTGGGCGCTGTTTTTTTGAACACCGCTGTGGGATTTTTTCAAGAAAACAAGGCTAGCCGGGCCTTGTCCGCCCTTAAGCGCATAGTGAAGATAAAAGCGGCGGTAATGCGTGAAGGCCACGAGATAGAAGTAGATTCAGAGGATTTGGTTCCGGGGGATATTATTATTCTAACACAGGGCAACAAGGTTCCCGCTGACGCCAGAATAATAGAATCCCACGGATTAAAAACCAACGAAGCTCCTCTCACTGGGGAGTGGGAGCCTGCCCTAAAAAAAGAAGAGGAGCTTCCCGGGAGCACTCCGGTGGCAGACAGAGACAATATGGCTTTTATGGGGACTACCGTAGTTAATGGGAAGGGGAAGGCGGTAGTAACTTCTATAGGCCTGGATACTGAAGTTGGAAAAGTGGCTTCTATGGTTAGAGAAGCTAAGGAAGAAAAGACGCCCCTCCAAAAAAAGCTGGCTGGTTTCAGCAGGATAGTCGGGATAATTATTGCCATTTTGGCCTCGGTCATATTTATCGGAGGAATCTTAAAAGGGCAGGAATTTCTTGAAATGTTCATGACGTCGATAGCGATAGCCGTGGCCGCGATTCCCGAGGGGCTGCCCGTGGCAATGACTGTTATTTTGGCCCTGGGAATGCAAAGGATACTTAAGAAGAAAGGATTAGTGAGGAAGTTGGTGGCGGCGGAGATCCTTGGAAGTACTTCCGTTATAGCTACTGATAAGACCCTGACCCTTACTGAGGGCGCGATGGTGGTGACAAAAACCGTAACTGCAAATGTAAAAATAAAAGCCGGAGACGATGAGGCTTGGGAGGACGTTTTCAAGCGCAATTTTGATGCGGATCAGATATTATTAATGAAAGCCGTGGCCATATGCAGTGAGGCTTTCGTGGAAAATCCCGAAGAGCCCTATCCCTTATGGAGAATTCGGGGAGGGCCTACCGACAGGGCTGTTTTACTGGGAGGAGCGGAAGTGGGAATCAGGAAGCATGAGTTGGAGGAAGTTTACCATAAAGACGACGAGGTTCCTTTCAACTCCGAAAACAAATATATTGCCGCATTAATATCGGCTAATCCCAAAAACGACGTAACCAGGAAAACCAAAACTTCGCTAATCAAGGATCCAATCCTGGACAAGACGGGCCACATTCTTTTTGTTTCCGGAGCTCCGGAAAAAATCATTGGAGTTTCCAGTCAATTCTTGAAAAACGGCAAGGAAAAGAAAATGGATGAAAATAAATCCATGGAGATGATTGAGGAATTGGAAAAGCTGACAAGCCAGGGATTGAGAGTGGTTGGGGCAGGGTACAGGAAAATGAATAAAAAGAAATACGCCAACCTGGAGGAGGAAGTGGCGGATCTGGTATTTATCGGTTTCGTGGGGCTGAAAGATCCTCTCAGGCCGAAAGCCAGGGAGGCTATAAGCTTATGCAGGAAGGCGGGGATGAAACCCATTATGGTTACCGGCGATCACCCTCTTACCGCTATAGCAATAGGAAAGGAGATAGGGTTGAAAACCGGAGAGAAAAACGTTATTAGCGGCGCGGAGTTGGACAAGCTGACAAACGAAGAATTTCAGAAAAGAGTCAGGGAGCTGGAGGTATACGCCAGAGTGGAGCCGAAGCACAAGATGCGAATAATAGAAGCTTGGCAGAAGAAAGGCAATGTGGTGGCAATGACCGGAGATGGGATAAACGACGCCCCGGCTTTAAAGAAAGCCGATATCGGAGTAGCTTTGGGTTCAGGAACCGACGTGGCAAAAGAGGTTTCCGACCTAATTCTACTTACAGATAACTTTGATATAATAGTTTCTGCGGTCGAAGAAGGAAGAGCGATTATAGATAATATAAGGAAGGTCATAACATACCTTTTATCAGATTCTTTTACAGAAACCATCCTCATTGGGGTTAGTTTACTTCTCGGCTGGCCTCTGCCTTTGACTGCAGTCCAGATTCTTTGGATTAATCTTGTTGAAGACGGGCTACCTGGAGTGGCTCTGGCTTTTGAGCCAAAAGAGGAGAGGATTTTGGAAAGGAAACCGGAGGAGCATACCTCTCGTTTGCTGACCAGGGAGATGAAAGCCATTATTTTTGCAGTGGGAATAATGACCGACCTCCTCCTGCTCGGACTTTTATGGTGGCTTATCCAGGAAGGCCACGAGCTTAATCACATGAGAACAATAATATTTGCCGGATTGGGAATAGACTCCTTATTCTATATATTTTCCTGCAAAAATCTAAGAAAGAATATCTGGCAGATTAATCCTTTCTCCAACAGGTTCCTGAATTTTTCCTGGCTGGTTGGAGTCCTGGCGCTGGTGGGCGCGGTTTATATTCCGGCCCTGAACGTTTTATTGGGAACGGTACCTTTGAATTTTAACGAATGGATGCTCGTTTTGGGATTGGGGGTCGCCAATCTTTTACTGATTGAAGCCGCGAAATATTATTTCATAGCAAGGCATCAAACAGACTAAAAACCTGGCTTTGCTAGAACCTTGGTTCCTGCCTGCGCAGGCAGCCGCTAAGGCATAATCATATAATCTTGGACTAATATGTGGTGGTATATAGCAATATTTTTATTATCCTGCGCTTTTCTGGTGAAATCCGGCTCTTGGGTGGTTAGGTCTTTAACTAGGATAACCAAATATCTGGGGATGACCGAATTTGTGGTGGCTTTTGTTTTGATGGCCGGAGCAACCACTATGCCGGAATTGTTCGTCGGAATAGTTTCAGGACTTAGCGGCAGGCCCGAGCTTTCCTTCGGCAATATAATAGGATCGAATATAATAAACTTGACTCTTGCCGTGGGGATAAGCGTTTTAGTGGCTAAAGGGCTTAAGTGCGATGGCGCAGTTCTCCGGAGAAGTTCCATTTATACTATCATCATCGCCTCCCTGCCTTTGGTTTTGATGCTGGACGGCAGCATTTCCAGGGTGGACGGCATAATATTGCTTTTGGGCTTGGCAGTTTATATCCGGCGCCTTTTTTACTACAAGGAAAGGTTCACTAAGGTTTTTTCAAATTCTTTCGGAAGAGAATGGAGTAAATTTAAATTGTTTCTGAAGGATTTGAGCGTATTTTTAGGTTCCTTAATTCTCCTTCTCGCATCGGCCGAAGGCATAGTTTGGTCGGCTAGCGGGTTAGCCGAACAATTAGGATTGCCCTTAATGATTATAGGGGCCGTTATAGTAGCCCTGGGAACTAATTTGCCGGAATTAACCTTTGGAATAAAGTCTATAATAATGGGGCATAAGGACATGGTTTTGGGAAACCTTTTGGGCGCTGTGGTTTTTAACTCTACTTTAGTGCTTGGAGTGACGGTTCTTCTTTCCCCCCTGGAAGTTCCCGATATTTCTCCTTACCTTGTGGGAATTGTTTTTGTAGTAGCCGCTTTATTGTTTTTCACCGTTTTTTCCAGAACCGGCCGGGAAATAACCAGAAAAGAGGCTATTTTCCTCCTTATTTTATATATAAGTTTTGTATTGACGGAAATACTCACTAAGTAGGGTCTGGCTGATTAATAAAAGGGTGTGTCTTCCGCAGCGCCCTTTTTATTTTGACCAAAGGGAGAAAAAATGTTAAAATTGCCGTATGAGCGAGATTCTTCAGTATTCTTTTCTGATATTCGGATTGCTCGTTTTTTTTGCGGCAATAATTTTTTCTCTGGCGCAAAAATTCAAGACTGACAAATCGCAATCCGATTCTATACTTAATTTGGAAAGAAGACTGACCGATTTAATGACCAGCCAGCTGAGGGATATAAGAAGCGTCCAGGACGGAAGTTCTCGGGCAATGAATGAACAAATCCGCTCTTTTACGCGGGAAGCGACTCAAATAAGGGAGGATCTCAAGCAGGTTCAAGATAGGGTAAAAGATGTTTCCTCTTTTCAAGAAATATTCCGCTCTCCCAAGCTCAGGGGGCAGTGGGGAGAAGCCTCTTTGGAGCATATACTCTCACAGCATTTTCCTTCCGAGCTTTATGAAATCCAGCATCTTTTCTCCACCGGAGAGCAGGTTGACGCCGCATTAAAACTTCCTAACGGAAGA
>CAYXYS010000036.1:2868-5919 GCA_964469735.1 uncultured Candidatus Saccharibacteria bacterium | reverse complement strand
TGGGCTCGAAGATCAAAATCATTCCCAAAGCCAATCTTCTAATGGCCATGGAAGCAAAAAACTGGCTGGCTTCTTTCTTGAGAAGGCGGTTTAAAATATGATTGGGAGTAAAGTGAAACGACATTTCAAATGTTTAAATTACCCTCAGCTTTTACTTTTTTAAAATCTGTTTCTCTTTTAGGGGAAAGATAAGCGGTCAAAGCTATCATGACTCCGTTATCAGTACAGAACTTTCCGGAAGGAACTAAGAAACTTATCCCTTCCGAGTTAATTTTCTCTTTGAATTGCTTTCTTAATTCTTCGTTGGCTGCCACCCCTCCGCCGATCATCACCGTCTTTGCTTTAAAATTCCTAACTGCTTTAAGGGTTTTGTGCAGCAAAACGTCTATAATCGCTTCCTGGATCTCAAAAGCCATCTCTCTTATATATTCTTTGCTTTTTTTTACCTTAGGTGGCTGACTCTTATAATTATACAGCACAGCAGTCTTTAATCCAGAAAAACTGAAATGATAATTCTTCTGATGAATCATCGGCCGGGGCAATTCCACTGACGGCTCCTTATTTTTAAATTCGCTTGCCGCTTTTGCAATAAGGGGACCTCCCGGATAGCCCATGCCCAATATCCTGGCCACCTTGTCAAAACATTCTCCAGCCGCATCATCCTGAGTTTCTCCTATCAGTTGGTATCGGCCAATTTTTTTCATTAAAAAAAGACTGGTATGCCCTCCAGAAACCACTAAGCAAACAGCCGGCATCTTCACCGGCTTCAAATCGTGCTCTATAAAATTAGCTAAAATATGGGCCTCAATGTGATTGACCGGAATAAGGGGCTTTTTCAGCTTTTTAGCCAAATCAACTGCAAAATTAATGCCCTGCCAAAGGCACGGCTCTAGTCCCGGACCCGATGTAACGGCAACCGCATCAATCTCTTTTAAGTTTCGCTTTCCAAGCGCATTCTTAAAGACAACCGGCAAATTCTTTTGGTGCTCCCTTTTAGCCAAAAAAGGATAAACGCCCCCGTATTTTTTATGGAGTTCCACTTGGGAAGAAACTATATTGGAAAGTATTTTAAATTTAGAGCCTTCCGCACTTAAAAGGGCTATTGCGGTATCGTCGCATGAGGTATCTATTCCCAGAATATTCATGGTCTTATTATTTTAGGAGGCAAAACGGTTAAATCAACGACTGTCGAAGCCTGTGATTTTTTCAGATTGCCCGCGTTTATAATTAAGTCCGGCTGGTTTTTTCTGCCTTGAAACTGGCTGATCACTTCTTTTATTTTTGTCGAACCGGGGATTCCAGAAACGTTGGCAGAAGTGCCCGTAAGAGGCCTGCCGGTCTTGAGCAGCAGTCGGTTGACAAACTTATAATCCGGAATCCTCAAGCCAACGGTTCCCCTTTTCTTGCTTTTTAAAACCGCCGTCAATTTTCCGGGCCATACTTTTTTCAAAAATGATTCTTGTTCCTTGTCTATCCGAGCTATTTTCTTTGCCATTTTCATGTCTTTGACAAAAATGGGCACCGGTTTGTTTTTATCTCTGCGCTTAATCTCAAAAAGCCTTTTTACGGCTTCCTTATTCCCTGCATCGCATATTAATCCGTAAACCGTATCAGTCGGGCAAACCAATACTCCGCCCGCTTTTATAGCCTCAACTGCTTTTTTTAAGATATCTTCGAAACTTTCTTCTGTTAATTTTAAGCTTATCATTACCATATTTTAGTTTAAAATTAAAAAAATAAAAAGCTGGCAGGTTATTCCGCCAGCTTTTGCAAATTTACCCCTCCAGTGAATCGACTTCGTCGCCTCCGCATTCGGGGCAACCGTCGGGCCTGGTGTATCCGGGAACGCGTTTATCGACCGGCTCTCCGTCTTTGATGTAAGAGGCTGTCTCGATCTGCCTGTTCCATTAGAACATGAGCCCGCACTTGGGATTCTGGCACATCCATGAAGCTTCTGACATTTCAATCCTCCATATTTTCAAAGATATTCTATTATAAATTAAAATTATCTTTTGTCAATAAGGAACTCGGCCCCGAGACCGGCCTTTTTCGAGTATTCGCGGGTAAGCTGCTTGGCTTTTTCTACGGCCTTAAAGGCATCCCCCGAATAATAATTCCTGACAAGCGTTAAGGGCCCCGGATAGTCTTTCATTTCAATCAAGACATCCCCTTTCCGGGCCAAACCCCTTATGTCGTTATTTTCCTTTTCTTCTCTCCCCACAATAATTTTTGCGCTATATTCCCAGAAATGACGGCCGACTCTGAGAAGCTGAACGTCGTTGCCGTCAAATTCCGGATATATTTGCAGAAGCTCTCTGAGTCTCCGTCCGAATCCGGGATCCGTTAAAAGACAGCCTCCGGCTGGAGAAGGATAGTCTTTGATGCCCCACATTTCGGCCAGCTCCATCTGCTTTTTTCTTGAGCGGCCGGAAATATCTAAAAGCTTTTCTCTGTCTACGAGCCCCTTTTCTTCCGGGATAGTCGGCGGCAGGAGCTTAGCGGACAAAGGCCTCAACAGATAGCCGCCCAAAGAAGATTCTCTTTGAACAATTTCTAAAGACTGCTTGTTTTGTGACATGGGCCGCTCGCCCAAAACTTCTCCGGTAGCCACAAAATCAAATCCTTCTTTCTCCATGATTTCCTTGGCCTTTTTAAGCATTAAAGCGTGGCAGTCAATGCAGGGATTGGCCGCTTTGCCGAAACCGTGCGGCGGATTTTTTACCAATTCCAAATGCTCCTCGGAAAAATCCGCCACCCGCAAGGGAATATCCATATCGCGGGCCGCTTTTTTTGCGGCTTCGCCATTAAAAAAATAGCTCTTGAAAGAAAGAGCTTGAACGTCTGCGCCTTGTCTTCTCAGAAGTTCGGCTGCCAAAATTGAATCCAGTCCGCCGGATAATAGGACCAGGGCTTTTGCTTTTTTCATTTTTTAATTATTCCTTTGAATTCGGTGAAAAAAGTAACTCTGTCTTCGATGTTTTTAAAAACCAGCGTGCCGGGACCCACTAAAGAGTCGGATCCGACAATAACGCCGGGCATAGTGCCCGAATG
>CAYXYS010000036.1:0-2768 GCA_964469735.1 uncultured Candidatus Saccharibacteria bacterium | reverse complement strand
ACCGGACCGCGCATAACGTTGCTTGCTCCTATCTTGCAATTCTTTCCTATAAAGCATGGACCGTTTATGACGGTATTGTCTCCGATAACAGTGTTATCTCCAATAAATACTTTTCCCTTAATAACCACGTTTTTTCCGATAGAAGCTTTGGGGGAAATAGTTTTTTTAACATCTGAAACAACATCCATAGCCCCGAAAACATTCCAAGGATATTTAAGAGAAATCGGACTTTTCTTTAAAACCACCAAATCCGCTCCATCTTTTTCGATAAGAAGATTAACGGCGTCTATCAAGCTATCTTCTTTTTTAGTGGTCGTGCCGTAGAAATTGAATATCTCCTTTGGGAAAATATATGTTTCGCTGGTTTTAATGTCAGACGGCTCCATTCCTTTTCTGGGATTCTCAATGATTTTGACTACTTCTTTTCCCTTAAACTTTAATATTCCAAACTCCCACGGCGATTCGGTCTTAACGCCGGAAAGAACGGTTCTTCCTTTGAATTTACTTAAAAGAGCCGGCAAATAAGATGCCACGTCCGCCTTATGCGCTCCCAGCATTACAAACGGCCCCCTTATCAGCTTTCTCGCCCGCCAAAGAGCGTCTCCGGTGCTAATGGGTTTCGGCTGAACGACGTAATCGATCTTTAATCCTTTACAGAAATAAGGCTTTAACTCTTTTTCAATGTCTTTTTTGGGTCCCTGCACGACGACCGCATGGCTTATTCCTGATTTCTTCAATCCCTCGATCGCGTGCCAAATTAAAGGCTTGCCTCTTATTTTAAAAAGAGATTTGTGCTGGTAATTTAGAGGCCAGAAACGGGAACTCTCCCCTCCGGCTAAAATTACTGCTTGAGAAACTTTCATATTAACGAAGTTATAATTTGAGAAACTTTTTTGGGATCGTATTCCAGGGCGTCTTTTTTAAGAAGGCTTCTTCCGATAAATTTCTCTTTCGGAAGGCCTTTATCTATTTCAACCGGCGACACAAGTTCTTTATGTTTCCTTTTATATTTTCTTAAAATTTCTTGGGAGGGTTTGGAAGTATTATAAACGACGTAATCCAGGTCGGCTGCCAGCATCTTTTCCACTTCTCGGGTAAAATCAGCAACCGAAAAACTGTTGGTTTCTCCGTACTTGGTCATAGCGTTGCAGATATAAACTTTTTTGGCCCTGCTTTTTTTAATGGAACCGGCCATGCCCTCGGTCAATAAAACCTGAGATAAGGAAGAATAAAGGTCTCCGGGTCCGATTACTATAAGATCGGCTTTCTTTATTTCTTTCAAAGCTCCGGGATAAGCTTTGGCGCTGGGAACCAAAAAAACTTTCTTAATCTTCAGCTCGCCATTGTGGCTTGGAACGTCTATGTTGCCTTCCCCTAAAACTATTTTTCCGTTTTCCAGCTCAGCCGCCAAATGAGAATTATCCAAGGTGGCTGGAATAAGCTTGTACTCGGGAGGAATATTCAAGTCTTCTTTTATATCCTCTATCAGCTCATTGACCGATTTTTCGATATTGTTATTGCCGTTAACGAGAGCGGAACAGTAAAGATTGGCTACCACGTGCCCGGCCAAAGGGCCGGTTTCGTACCGATAAGCAAATCTTTCTATGTTTTTTTTCTTAGCTCCGGCCAGAGCCAAAGCGGCCCGTCGAAAATCGCCAAAAGAAATTTTGGTCCGGTATTCCTTTCTTTCCCTGCCCGCCGAGCCGCCGCTGTCGAGCATAGCTGAAACAGCCGAAATTCTGACCGGATATTTCCTCAATCCCGCCAGAACGGCTTTGGGCATGGCGTTTCCGCCTCCCAAACAAACTATTTTCCTATTATTTAAATTCTTTGACGGCATTTTGCCAATTTATGTCTCTTTTAACTTTATG
The DNA here is from genome assembly GCA_964469735.1 of uncultured Candidatus Saccharibacteria bacterium. GTDB lineage: Bacteria > Patescibacteriota > Minisyncoccia > Minisyncoccales > MHMH01 > JACOYH01. The sequence goes on along the minus strand of CAYXYS010000036.1, from coordinate 897 downwards.
CCAGGGATTTTTCAACTGCGGCCATTGATCATCGAATACCGGCTTTTGGGTTTCATAGAAAACCCCTATCGGCACTTTTTTGTCTTCGCTGTAAGAATAATCCCACTCCCCGGCTTTCTTAAGAGCCGACTCGCGGTTACCGGCGTCATGGTCATTCATTTCGTATACGTTTTTGTTTAAATAGGGAACGGAATGCTTGTGAAAAATAATGCAAGGCTGTAGAACGTCAATAAAGGAAAACCCTTTGTGCTCTACGGCTTTTTTAATTAATTCTTTCAAGTGAGACGCGTTTAAAGCGTAGCCCCTGGCGACGAAAGTGGCTCCGGCTTCTATGGCCAAGGCCAAGGGATTAATGGGCGCGTCTTTTACACCCATCGGCGTTGAACCATCGACAAATCCCTTTTCAGTAGTAGGAGTGGCCTGCCCGGTAGTTAAAGAAAAAACCTGATTATTGTGAACCAGCATGGTAACGTCGGCATTGTATCGGCAGTTATGAATAAAATGAGAAATTCCCTCGGCGTAAGTGTCGCCGTCGCCAGCATGCCCTATAACGGTTAATTTGGGGTTGCCTAATTTTATTCCCAGGCAGACAGGCAAAACTCTTCCATGAATGCCGTAAAAAGCGTTCAGATTCACGTAATCGTAAATTTTAGAACTGCAGCCGATCCCGGAAACCAAAACTGTTTCCTTAAGGGATATCTTTTTTTCGTTAACCAGTTCGGCAAGCGCCCGGTGAGATGCCTGAAGAATGCCGAAGTTAGGACACCCCGGGCACCAAGTATTAACCTCTTTGGTTGCTAAGTCTTGCGGCTTCATATTTTTTTCATTTCCTTAATTAAAGAATTTACAGTAAACGGCCTGGCATCGTATTTTAAAATCTTGTTCTTTATTTTAATA
>CAYXYS010000035.1:0-6167 GCA_964469735.1 uncultured Candidatus Saccharibacteria bacterium | reverse complement strand
TGCCCGGTAGTGAAAATTCGACAACCCTGGAGTTGCGAGCAATTTACCGGACATGCAATGGAGAATAACCAATTATTAATTAAAAAGCGGCAGTTCAATTAATCGGTTAAGCAACTGTCGAATTTCTACTACCGGGTATGCAGGATATTTTCAATAACGGCTATTTTTTTAATCCCACTTGCGGGAATTTAACTTTCGACGAAGTTTTGGAAGAGCTTTTCCGCCATATGAAGGAAAAGCCCGATAAGTTTTACGATATTATCGTCGGTTGCGACTCTTCTTCTTCCGAAGAGCCGAATTTCCCTGCGGCTATAGTGATTTTAAGAAAAGGCGAAGGGGGAAGGTTTTTCTTAAAGAGAATAAAATACCCTTCTGACAGGAAGTTTTTCGGATGGAAGCAGAGAATCCAAAATGAAGTTCTGCTTTCCATAGAATTGGCTTTATTGCTGAAAGAAAAGATGGCTGAGAAGGCCAAGAAAGTTCCGGAGGTAAACTACCAGCTGAGATATATCCATGCAGACGTGGGAGAAAACGGAGTTACCAAGGATATGATAAAAGAAGTGGTGGGACTAATTAAGGGAAATGGCTTTGAGCCTAAGATAAAGCCGGAATCTTATGTCGCTTCCACCTTGGCCGACCGCTATGCCTAAAAGTCGCGGCACGACTCGCTATCGCTCGTCTAACACCGCTCCCCAGAACCTTGCGGTTCTGGCGCTCACTTCATTTACTGTTTCCGCCACGGGAAAACACCCGGTTTTCCCGATCCTTTTCTGATTTTTTTCCATATTATGTCAAAAAAAGTAGTTTGTGCCATGTCGGGAGGAGTCGATTCTTCTGTTGCCGCAGCCCTGCTGAAATCGCAGGGTTTTGACGTTTTGGGAGTATTTATGAAATTTTGGTCAGAGGCTCCTAAAAAAGGGGTGACAGACAGATGGAATAAATGCTGTTCTCCCGAAGCCGAAGAAAGGGCTAGGCTAGTTGCCGGACGATTGGGTATTCCCTTTTACGTTTTTGATTTTAGGAAGGAGTTTAAAAAAAAGGTAGTGGATTATTTTATTAGAGAGTATAAGGCGGGCCGCACTCCCAATCCCTGCGTGGTTTGCAATAAGGATATAAAGTTCCGCCTTTTATTAAAAAAAGCTTTTGCCATAGGGGTAGATTATATTGCCACCGGGCATTACGTTCAAATAAAAGAGGGAAGATTAACTAAAGCAAAAGACAAAGAAAAGGACCAGAGCTATTTTTTGTGGCAGCTTTCCCAGAAAGAGCTTAAAAAATGTCTCTTCCCATTGGGGGATTATACTAAAACCGAGGTTAGGAAACTGGCCGGCAAATTCAAGCTGCCGGTCGCCTCGTTCGTGGAATCGCAAGAAGTTTGTTTCGTTCATACCAATTTAACTGAATTTCTTAAAAAATATATCAAGCAGAAGCCGGGAGATATTGTCGATGGGCAAGGGAAGGTTCTGGGCCGCCACAAAGGGCTGGCTTTCTATACTATTGGCCAAAGAAGGGGAATAGACCTTCCGGGCGGGCCATTTTGGGTGCTTAAGAAGGATATTAAGAGAAACATATTGGTTGTTGCCCGAAATGAAAAAGATCTGCTTAAAAAGGAGCTCTCTTTTTACGGCGCTAACTGGATTTCTGGAAAAGAGCCCCGCTTTCCCTTGAGGGTTGAAGCCAAAATTAGGTATCGTTCCGAATCGGCTCCGGCTGAAGTGACAAAGAAAAATACGGTAGTTTTTAAAAAGCCCCAGAGGGCGGTAACTCCAGGCCAGTCGATAGTATTTTATAAAAACCGAGAGCTTCTCGGCGGGGGCATAATAAAATGAAAGAGGTCCAGCCTCTTTTATTTTTACTCCATGCCTTCCCATCAATGGCTTGACAAATTTAATGTATTGTGATATAGTATAAACGTCAGAGAGAGAATAGGAAAAGCAGTTAATTTACGCAATGAGCGGCTCTCTCTGAAGAAGTCGCTCTTTATATATAAAATAAGAATACAAAAGGAGAAGAAAGTGAAAGAAACAGAAGCTATCAAGGAAGCCAGGCGAGACCTGAAGGGGAAGATGGAAGATGTTGCCGGCAAAGTTCGAGAAATGGCCGACAGGCATCAGATCAAAATAGTCGAATCGATAGAGGAGCATCTCAAGAAGAACCAGAAGATGAATACCCTCGACAAGATTATCCGCTATCGGGGGACAACAGACGTCATGATCAAAATCCTGAGGGCGAAAATCAAGGACGCCGAAATCCCCGAAGAAGAAAAGAAGGGCGCCCTCCGGTTGCTCGACGAATTCAAGGAAGAGGTCGATAAGATTTACCGGCGCTTCCAACTGGTATTCTAAATCCCTGCCGATAGGGATTCAAAGGAAGCTAGGCTGCATCGGCTTATGCCTAGCTTCCCCTCCATTTTTTGGCCCATAAAGGTTATGAGTTAAAAAACGGGGGAAGAGAAGTTTTTAAAAAATAATAAGGAGAGTTTTAAATGAATTGTTGTACGAATAATTACGGATTCACTTGCGAGGAGATGATAAGGGATCTCCTTCCGGAAATCGGTTTCCCGCATACCAGGGAAGCCTACCGCAACGGATATTGGTGGGCAAACAGATATGAGGATCAGGTTCTCGGCGTCGATTGCTGGTTAACGATGGATTCAATAGAATATCCGGTAGATTTCACGATCATCTCCAACGAGGAGCTAATTCCCCAAAAGACCAAAAAAGCCGTTGAAAGGGGAGTGATACCGGTATTCCTGAGCCAAAGGACCATCAGTAAAGCAAAGGAAGGACGCGAGTATGCCCTTCGGGAGCTGGAAAGCGAAATTCGCTGCCAGGTCGCTCTAAAGAAAGGGATGGTAAAAAATAACATGCTCGTCAGGATCGCCCCCGTTCCTGCGAGAAGAGAGCTGGCTGCAGTTTGCTAGCTTTCAAGGGAGATTGGCTTAGCCGATCTCCCTTTCTCTTTGAGCCCGCGCTTTCCAAAGGCGCGGGCTTTTGATATCATTATAACTAGCCATGAACTCGCAAGAATTACGCCAGGCATTTTTAAAGTTTTATGAAAAGAAAGGACACAAAATAGTGCCCTCGTCTTCATTGTTGCCGACAGATCAGTCGGTTTTATTTACTACTGCCGGAATGCAGCAGTTTAAGGGGAATTTCTTAGGAGAACCCTCTCCTTACGGGACAAGAGTGACTTCTTGCCAAAAATGTTTTCGGACTTCCGATATTGATGAAGTCGGAGACGCTACCCATTTGACTTTTTTGGAAATGCTGGGAAATTTCAGTTTTGCGTCAGATTACTTCAAAAAGGAGGCCATTGAATTTGCCTTGGAATTTTTAACTAAGGAGCTGAGCCTTCCTTTTGAAAAGCTTTGGTTCACCTATTTTGAGGGAGACAAAGAAGTTCCCGAAGATACAGAGTCTAAAGAAGTATGGCGCGCTCTGGGGGTGAAGGAAGAAAAAATAAGGGGATGCGGGAGAGAAGATAATTTCTGGGGGCCTACAGGAGAAGAAGGCCCCTGCGGCCCAACTACGGAAGTGCATTTCGATTTGACCGGAATTCCCTGTAAAAAAGGCAGTAGATGCGGCCCGAATTGCGATTGCGGAAGGTTCGTGGAAATATGGAATTTAGTTTTTAATGAATACAATCAGTCGAAGGATAAAAATCTTACCTTATTGAAAGAAAAAGGTGTGGATACGGGAATGGGCTTGGAAAGGCTGGCTATGGTTGCTCAAGGAGGGGAGTCGGTTTTTGACACCGACCTTTTCAAGCCTTTATTGAGCAGGATAAGCGAGCATTCCCCCGACCCCTATTTCCAGAATCCCCATCCTTACCGCATTATTGCCGATCACATCAAGGGTTCGGTTTTCTTGGTTTCCGAGGGAATTCTGCCGTCAAATGTTGAAAGAGGATATATATTAAGAAGGATATTAAGAAGGGCGATGAGATATGGAAGGCTGCTTAATTTTCCTTCTAATTTTTTAATTCCTCTGGCCAAAGAGACAATAAAAATGTACGGCGAAACTTACCCGGAGCTCGTATCCAAGGAAAAAGAAATAGTCGATGTTATTAGTGGGGAGGAGGACAAGTTTTCAAAAACCCTTGAAAGAGGGCTAAAACAGTTTGAAAAAATTGCCGCAGAAGGCGATGTGGACGGGAGTAAAGCATTCCATCTTTTCGATACCTACGGATTTCCCTTGGAATTAACCAAGGAATTGGCAAAAGAGAAGGGCCTTAATGTGGATGAGGCGGGATTTGAGGAGGCTTTAAGAGAGCACAAGAAAGTGTCTCGGGCCGGAGTGGAGAAGAAGTTCGGCGGAGTGGGGGCGGGAGCAGGCAAAGAAGCTGCTAAGCTCCATACCGCCACCCATCTGCTCCATGCGGCTCTAAGAAGGGTATTGGGGGAACATGTCAGGCAGATGGGGTCGGATATAACCGCCCAGCGCCTCAGATTCGATTTTGCCCATACCCAAAAGATGACACCCGAGGAAATAAAGGAAGTAGAGGACTTGGTCAATCAAAAGATTAAAGAAGATTTAAAAGTGGAAAAACGGGAGATGAAATATGCGGACGCAATCAAGGAGGGAGCGATAGCTTTCTTTAAGGAAAAATACCCGGAAACAGTTACGGTCTATTCTATCGGGGATCCTTCGAGTTCCTCAGGGCAAGTTTTTTCCAAGGAAATTTGCGGAGGGCCCCATGCCCAAAGCACCGGCGAATTGGGAAACTTTAAGATAGTTAAAGAAGAATCCTCGGGAGCCGGGGTAAGAAGGATAAGGGCTATATTGGAGTAAAGCTTTTTATGTTAAAATAAATCAATAAGCTATGCCCCAGAATAAAAAAGTTTTTGACGTGATTCCACCCCAAAGAGAGGCTCTCCTTGCTTCCCCCAATCCCAAGAAAGAAAATGCCGTTAAACCCGAAAAATCCAAGCTCTCTTTAGATAGAAGCCCCCGGGTTTCTTTCAAAAAGACCCCTCTTTTTATAATCGGGGGAATCATTTTGATAATGCTTTTAGGGTGGATTTTTATAGAGCCGAAAGCAGAGGTCGAGATATGGCCGGTAAAAGAACAGGTTAGCCAAAGTATTAAGGCAACCGTTTACGCTGAAAACAAGGGGACGGGAGATATTGCCGGAGAAGCTTTTGAGGTGGTCAAATTCGTTTCAGACAAGTTTGACTCCTCCAACACTAAGCTCAAAACAGAAAAAGCTTCCGGAATCATAACCGTTTATAACGCCCATTCCACCAATGCTCAGCCCCTGATTCCCAACACTCGCTTTGTTTCAGATGGCGGCAAATTGTTCCGCAGTCCCAAAAGAGTGACAATCCCGGGCGCCTATTATCAAGGGGGCAAATTGGTGCCAGGAACGGTTGACGTTGAGGTTGTAGCCGATCAGCCGGGTGACGAATACAATATAGGCCCCTCCACCTTTTCTTTGCCGGGGTTGGCGGGAACTGCAGCTTACACCTCAATATACGCCAAGTCGTCGGAATCTATGAGCGGTGGAGTCAGTTGCGAAGTCCCGCAGATAACCGAAGAGGATATCGAAAGAGCTAAGGGGGAATTGACTGCCAGAGCCTTGGAAGAATCAAAGGCGGCTTTAGAAAAAATGGTCCCTTCCGAGGGTGATTACGTTATTTTGGAAGATGCTATAGACCTAGAGATTGTTAATTTTAAAACTATTGGGGAAGTGGGAGAAGAGCTTTCTGATTTCTGGGCCGAAGCCGAATCAGAGGGAAAAGCGATGGTATTTCAAAAATCAGAGGTCAGGGAGTTTGCAAAAAATTACCTGATGTCGGTTATTCCCGCCGGCCAGCTATTGCACGAAGATTCTCTGCAGGTAAAATACACGGTTGAAGAGGTAGCCATGGATGAAAATAGGATTGAACTGACTTTGGAGATAAGCTGCGAGACGTATCAGGAAATAGACAAGAGCAACCTCAAAGAAACAGTTAAAGATAAAAATCCCGAAGCCATTACCAGAATTTTAAGAGACTATCCTCAGGTCTCCAGGGCTAAAGTCGACCTCTGGCCCTTCTGGGCGGAGAGGTCCCCAAAGGATGCCGAGAGGATAAATATTAAGATAAGGCTTGACCCCGTTAGAAATTAGGAATAGTGTTTTTTGGATATGGTTCGGTTTAGGGAGAGGTATGAATATCAAAAATT
>CAYXYS010000034.1:0-6314 GCA_964469735.1 uncultured Candidatus Saccharibacteria bacterium | reverse complement strand
ATGATAGGCCCTTCCTTTAGAGATTTGAAGAATTTTTGGCCGGTTTTGCTGATTTTCTTTTTTATCGGTTATCCGCCTTTTCTTAATTTCGCCTATCTGGTTCTCGGATTAATATTAACCAATATCCTCCTCCAGCTTCTTTTTATATTACTGATTAGCTTTTTAAATCTTTGTTTTCGTTTTAAAAAGATTCTGATAAAGTAAACTAATGGCTTTGATTATCAAAAATCAGCAGAATAATTGGGCTTACGTTATGGTGGTGGCCGGCATAGCTTTTGCAGTCGGCGGTTTCGTTATCTTCTATTCATTGGAGACCATCGACGAGATAAATACATTGTCTTCTGCGGAAAGATATTTAGAGAAAATTGATCAAAATTAAAGTTTAAGGTAGAATAAGAATCAGGATTCTTGCTTTGAAGGTGAGATTAAATCCTATCGCCGCCTTCACGAGCGAGGGGATAGGGGTGGGCGCTGTTTTAATATTGTTTCACGAACGGCTTGACAAAAGAGCTGTTTTTTAGTATATAAGTATATCAAAGGTCGAACTATTTAATAATAGGATTTACCTAAACAACCGGTGTCGTAAAGGCGATAGGACGCTTTTACGGCATTTTTGTTTCAATGTCATGATCCCCAATGACATCAAAAACAACATGGAGGACAGGGTTTTAAGCTGGTTCTGGGTGATTCTATTTATCAGCGCCATACTCTTCTTTAAGGATTTATTGGCGGATATGCACGTAGAAACTGTGCGCATAGCCGAAGAGAGGGAGCGGCTTGAGCAGGGTTTGGAAGAGCAAAGGGAAAAGAACGAAGATATGTACGAAGAGTTTTACGCTGAAATAAACAAGAGCATCGAAAGGGCGGTGAGAGCCGTGAACCGGGGCGAAAATCCCGCTCGAAATCTTGATTTTCTGCAAGATTGATTCTGTATTAAGATGACTAGTTTAGAATCTGACGGACACACCTAACTAAACAAGTTTTTAACGGCAACTTCTTGTCAGCCTCTTGGGCTGTTTTTTATTGGCGAGTTAGATTGCCATTTTTTATTTTAAAGATTTTAAAAATTTGGTAAAATAGAATAACCAGAATAGCTAACAGTGGATAACTAAAATTATTTTTTCTGGTATAATTAAACTATCATGGAGGAACAAAAACCAATACTCAAAAAAAAGAAAATAGTTGTCTTTATAGCTTCTATTTTTATCTTACTTGTCGGGGTGTTAGTGTGGCAGTTTATTATAAAAGATAAAGGAAGTGATGAGCTCGAGTTGACCGGCGACGACGCTATTCTTTTTGGCAGCGAACCATCTGCTTTTTACGGTTTGGGCGAAACCGCGAACCTCGGCGTTTTAGAAATCAATGCTGACGATGCCAGAGAGGAATTTTATTCACCGCTTGAGCTAGACGAAAATTACAAAAGGATTGTTAAAAATTATTTTGCCGTCCAGGTGAAAGTTTTTAATCCTGCTCAACAGGGAACAGAAAATATACTGGTCGGATTGGTCGACGAATACGGAAACATCTACAAGCCAGACCACTCCGTTTCGATGTACGTTCCCGACCTTAAGGATTTCGGCAAGAATCGGAGCATCTTCCCGAGGATTATTCAGGAGGGATATCTTTTCTTCACGGGAGTGGATGAGAATGCAAAAGAAGTGCAGTTGGTTTTTGCTCTGGAATCGACAGGAGAAAAAATAGCATTCAAGATCAATAAATAAAAATTAAAGTATTAAAGTAATGAATAAAAAAAATATTATTATTGGCGGGGGAGTTCTGATGGTTATTGTCGCAGCTTACTTTCTCATTAATTCCGGTTTCCTATTTGCCTCTCACATACCCTTAACCAGCTACGATATTCAGAAAGATTATTGTGGTAAGGCGATTGATTACCATTATTGCAAGTGCGCCTTTAACGGAGAGTTTTGCGATACAATTGGCTTAAGCAAGGACCAGGCTCATAGCGTAGTTTCGGAAGGCTACGAGGATTGGCGGGAGGACAGGCAGAAAGAGGAGTGCGCCGAGAAGGATGGGCGCTGGGTCGGGGATGGGTGTAGGAAGTAAGTCGGGTTATTAAAACAATAGCTTATTAAAACTAAATATTTAAAATGGGAGGGAATAAAACCCTAAAAAGAAACGGATTAAGAGTTCTTTTAACATTTGCTTTTACCGTGAGCGGCATGACGGCTCTTATATACGAAGTGGCCTGGACAAGGCCGCTTCAGTTGGTTTTCGGATCGACGATATATGCCGTGTCCGCGATACTTACCGCCTTTATGATGGGTTTTGTTTTAGGGGCCTTTATTTTCAGGAATCTGGCTGACAGGTCCAAAAATCCTGCATTATTGTTTTCCGGTTTGGCTTTTGGAATAGGGTTGTACGGATTAGTGATATTTTCTTTATTCGAAATTTTACCTTCGCTCTATATCTCCCTGATGGATTTTCCGGGATTTCAGTTTTTCCAATTCCTGCTGGCTTTTTTGGTTTTGATAATCCCAGCTTCTTTGTTCGGTGCAACTTGGCCGGTTATATACAAAGCCTATGTCGATGTTGCCGAAATGGGACACGATACGGGAAAGTTGTACTCTTTTAATTCCTTGGGTTCTACAATTGGGAGTTTGGCTGCCGGATTTTTGTTGATACCCGCTCTCGGTATTACGAATACCTCTTTATTCGCTACGTTTTTAAATTTATCCGTCGCAGCCATTATTTTCATTTATTCTATAAGGAGGAATTCGAATGAAGATTAAACTTTTCGTAAAAATATTAGTTTTTGCCGGATTGGTTTTATTAGCCGGAGGCCTTTATCTAATGAATCAGGAAATAAATACAAATGAGGGGAAGTGCCCCACTTGCGGAACCAAAACTCCGGAGAGCTCTGAAAATAATGATGATGGAATATTCGAGGACGAAGTCCAATCATCTGCGGTATCCACACCGTTTCAATCCGGAGAGGAATATTTTAATTGGGTGCCCGAGAATTCCTGTCCAGAAGGAGGGAATTGCTACCTAGAAAACATTACAGCTTTAGTTACTTTCCTTAACACTGGCGACTCGTCGGTCGTTGCCGATGAGGGCACAGCTTATATCCAAATAGCTAACACTGAAGAAAGTAATTGCCAGGATCCCAGCCAAGCTATCTTCACGAGATATATAGCTTATTCCCCAGCCATGGCTGGGGGAGAGTCTCAAACAAAAAAAGTTTGCGGGGATCCCGCCACTCCGAATACTTGTAACATGACCGAAGAGGACGGTTTTTGGGGAAACAGCGAGTGTTTCTCCGTTAAGATAATCGCTCCAAATATAGATGATGGCACGATAAATCTAGTCGCCCACCTTTTATCCGTAGATTACGCCTATGAAACTGAATAAGATTATTTTAATAGCTTTTATATTTTCCGGCATGGCCGCGTTGGTTTACGAAGTGGTCTGGGTGAGGCCGCTGGAGTTTATTTTCGGATCTACTATATATACCGTATCCATAATCTTCGCTGTTTTTATGGCAGGCCTGGCTTTGGGTTCCCGGATAATTTCCAAATATGTAGACAAAATCCAGAATCTTCCTAAAGTCTATGCCCTGATGGAAATGGGTATCGGGCTATACGGAGTTTTACTGATAAGCCTTTTCGGCTTGTTTCCGGATATTTACAGGGCGATCTATCCTCTCCACGAGAATTTTTACCTTTTTGAGTTTTTGCAATTTTTATTGATTTTCATTATTTTGCTTATTCCCACCGCTTTAATGGGCGCCACATTTCCGGTGGTTGCTAAATATTATACCGGAGAAAAAATCGGAAAAGGGATCGGTGAGATTTATTCCGCCAATAATCTCGGAGCGATTTTTGGAAGTTTCGTTGCGGGCTTCATATTAATACCGTTGTTGGGAATTAAGTCAACGATAATATTCGCTGCTCTTATTAATATATCCATAGCCGTTTTAATCTTCTATATCGCCTCACCTCAATCTGCTAAAAAGACAATACCCGTGGCCCTAGTTTTATTCTTTGCTCTTGCTTATATCGGCGATTACAAAATTAAAAACCTTTATCCTGGCGGATTTTACAGAACCCAGTATTCAAAAGAGCTCTTAGAAAAGACTGAGTTTCTTTATTATAAGGAGGGCCTGCACGCTACCGTAGCTGTAGTTAGGGATCCCCTCGAAGGAGCAAGGGGTTTATTGATTAATGGAAAGGGGCAGGGGAGTACTGCTTTTCCGGACATGAGGGTGAATTCCTTTTTAGCTTACTTACCCGTTTTGTTTCAGCCCGAAGGAAAAGAAGCTCTTATTATCGGGTTAGGAACGGGAACGACTTCTGGACACCTTTCACAATTAATGTCAGTCACGACCGTGGAGATTGAGCCGGCTATCCTGGGGGCCGCAGAACATTTTAAGGATATAAACTTAAACGTTTTAGAAAACCCTAATCATAAGATAGTTATAGCCGACGGCAGGAATTATCTTTTAAGAAACGAAGAAAAATACGACTTTATTATTCCCGAGCCCAGCGACCCGTGGCAGTCATTTTCTTCCTTCTTATTCTCTAAGGAATTTATGGAATTAGCTGCGGAGCACCTGACCGACGGAGGAATTTTTGTCCAATGGGTGCCCATTTACCAAATGAGCGTAGAGGATTTCAAAAGCCTCTATAACACCTTCAATTCGGTTTTTCCCAGCGTAATAGCTTTTGCTAACGTAAAAGAAAGCGAAGAATTGCCGAGAGAATTTGAAACTACCCAGATTATTCTTTTGGGCTCTAAAAAAGATATTTTTACGGAAGAAAGACTGAAGGATAGTTTCGAAAATCTTTCTCAGGAAATAAAGGAAGAATATCTTGGAGCAGTTTGGATTAATTCTGCCGATGATCTATTAGACCTTGTTTTATTCAATAGCGATCAGGTGGCGGGCTATGCCGATGGTGCAGAATATCTTACCGACGATAACGCCAGGCTGGAATTTTCCACTGCTAAGAATGTTCTGCATATTAGTCCTAAAGGGGTTATTTTAAATATCGAAGAATTTTTAAATCACCGATGACGGTCGAAAGGAGGATAAAATTTAAGCATTCCTTCCTGATATATTTTGGAGCGTTGATATTCGCTTCGGCTTTATTGATGTTAGCCTCCATTCCGGAAGCGCAGGCCGGTACTAAGTCTTATAAAGACACCGTTAATTGGGACGCCGTGGTTATTAAAGGACAAGCCGTTAACAAGTATTATAATTGGACGCCCGATAACAGCTGTCCTGGGGCTTCGGGATGTTATCTATCAAGAGTTGAAGTTAACAGAACTTTTACGAACACCGGCGGTGGCAGTTCATCCATCAACGATTCATATATCAGAATAGCGACTGATTCCGGTAGTAATTGTACTACTCCCTCTTCGGCTACCTTTCCGGATAGAAGGGTGGCTTCTTCACCCGCTTTGTCTGCTGGAGGATCTAACACAACTTGGGATTGTGGTAGTAATTATACTAGCGATATGTGTGCTTTGGGTTCGGGCGACGGTTATACTGCCAGCTCGGGGTGCCATTCAATTCATGCTTTTGCGGCTTATGCTAGTGGTGGTAATATTCTCGTTTCAGTAACTACCGTTGAGGTTGAATACACTTGGACCTTTGATGGCTTGGTGCCACCAGATACTCCAATCTTGTCGTCGCCGGGCGATACGTCAATCGTGCCAGCCTCTCCCGTAGTTTTGTCTTGGGGGGCGGCATCTGACGCTGTCTACTACGAAGTTTACGGAAGTACTACGTCTACCCCTACCACGCTTCTAACTACGACTACAGATATAAACTATCAATGGTCCCTACCTGAAGCTGATACTTATTACTGGCGGGTTAGGGGGGTGAACGCCTCCGGAGGGGAAACAACCGTTTATAGTGATTATTCAACTACTTGGTCTTTTGACTACGATCCCTGTACCCCGTATTACGGTACTCCTTATGACACCTATCCGATGTATTATGATGCGGCGGCGGATAAGATTATCGTCTGGGGTGATAATGGATCCAGCAACGATTGTGGTCAGGAGGGTACGGGAAGTTGTGCCGCTATGGGATATGATGCTGACCATCCGATTACTTTTGAAAATATTTATGAATTTGGTCAGGCAGTCAGAGGAATTTGTGCGGTACAGAAGCCGGCCGAGGGTTCTTATGCCATATTAAGCAGGCTGGATATAGGAGATAACGCCACTACTACTTATGTGAAAACTCTAAGTGAATCAGTCAGTTTTGATAAACAAGTAAAAGTTAATAATCATGCCTTCCTAACTTCCGGTCAGCTTTCCGGAGACGGCTCCCCATATGCAGGTTC
>CAYXYS010000033.1:0-6879 GCA_964469735.1 uncultured Candidatus Saccharibacteria bacterium | reverse complement strand
GAGCGGGAAACATTTTAGGCAAAGAGCAATCTGGCAACATTAACCAGGTCGGATTAAATCTGTATTGTCAGATGTTAAGTGACGCCATTGAAAAAATAAAAAGGGGGTAATTTTTAAAAAGCATCTTTTTTATTTTTCGAATTTTCGAGTGTAGATTGTCGAGAGGCTGCATTTTGAACTGCCATACGCCATTATCCTATCTGCGTATATTTCTATAGTATGAACTCTTTCGTGTTTAAATTTTTTTGAGTTGTTCTACCGCGCTTTCTGGATCCGCACCCCAACCTCACCTTGAAATCCTCCAAAACGATGAAAAACCGGCTGAAAATATCTACTACAAACAAACAGCTTTTCAATCTTACGAGGTGAAACCTCGTAAATTGGATGGTAATGGAAAATAATAATTTTGTCGTTTTGCATAAATAATGTTAAATTGAGAAAACATTGATTATGAAGCTGGTAATAGTAGAGTCGCCAACTAAATCTAAAACTTTGCAATCGTTTTTAGGGCCTCAATACAAGGTTCTTTCTTCTTATGGCCACATCAGGGATTTACCCAAAGGCGAACTCGGCATCGATGTTGAAAAAAACTTTGAGCCCAAATACGTTATTCCGACCAAATCCAGAAAAGTGGTTACCGCCCTAAAAAAAGAGCTGGAAAAAAGCAATGTGGCGATACTAGCCACCGATGAAGACAGAGAGGGGGAGGCCATTGCTTGGCATTTAGCCCAAACACTCAACTTGAACGGTAAAAATCCCTACCAAAGAATCGTCTTCCATGAAATCACCAAGCAAGCCATAATGGAAGCCCTGGAAAAACCCAGAAAGATAAACGTAAACATAGTTAATGCCCAACAAGCCAGAAGAATTTTAGACAGAATCGTGGGATACAAGCTCTCTCCTTTCTTATGGAAAAAAGTGGCTCGTGGATTATCGGCAGGAAGAGTACAATCAGTCGCCGTTAGATTAGTAGTCGAACGGGAGAGAAAAATTGAAAACTTTATCCCTCAGGAATATTGGACAATCACCGCCCTCCTAAAAAAAATGAGAGAGGTTCAGCCTCTTTCATTTGAGGCAATTTTAAATAAAAAAGGCGGCAAGCCAATAGAGAAGCTGGAAATAAAAAACGGGAAAGAAGCGGAAAAAATAGTCAAAGATTTGGAGGGAGCCGAATACAGAGTGGAAAATATAGAAAAAAAAGGGGCTAGAAAAAATCCCCTGCCGCCCTTTACTACTTCCACACTCCAGCAGGATGCCTGGAAAAAACTGCGGTTCCCGGCAAGGTTAACCATGAGAATCGCCCAAAACCTCTATGAAAGAGGATTTATCACTTACCACAGAACCGATTCTCTCAACCTTTCCGGGCTTGCTTTGAGCACGGCCAAAAAATTCATAACAGAAACCTACGGATCGGAATACCACCAGTTCAGAAAATATAAGAGTAAAGGCCGGGCCCAAGAAGCTCACGAGGCCATAAGGCCGACTTTTCCGGAGCGAACCCCCGATAGCTTAAAATCCGAAGCAAAGGCGGAAGAAAATCAGGTGAAGCTTTACCAGCTCATTTGGCAAAGGTTTATAGCATGCCAAATGGCTTCCGCTGTTTTCGATTCGATGGCAGTCGATATTAAAGCTAAAGAATATACTTTTAGAGCCAACGGCCAAACGTTGAAATTCGACGGATTCTTGAGGGTTTATCCCATAAAATACGAAGAATTAGAACTGCCTATTTTGGAAAAAGAAGAGCTACTCAAGCTTTTAGAACTAAATCGCGATCAGCACTTTACCCAACCGCCAGCCAGATATACCGAAGCCAGCTTGATTAAGGCGCTGGAGGCAGAAGGAATAGGAAGGCCCTCTACTTACGCTCCGATTATTTCTACCATCCAAGACAGAAATTATATAGAAAAAAACGAAAAGCGGTATTTTCAGCCTACTGAAATGGGCCTGGTGGTAAACGATTTGCTGGTAGAACATTTCCCGAAAATCGTTGATATTAAGTTTACCGCCGAAATGGAGGAAAAGCTGGACGAGATTGCCGAAGGCAAAACCCAATGGAAAAAAATCATTGGAGAATTCTACGGGCCCTTCGCCGAAAACCTGGAAAAAAAATATGAAGCGGTCCAGAAAAAAGGCTTCACGGAAAAATCGACCGACAAAACCTGCCCAAAATGCGGCGCTCCCTTAATAATAAAACTGGGGAGATTCGGAAAATTCTACGCCTGTTCCAAGTTTCCCGAATGCAAATATACAGAATCTCTTCCGGAAAATATTCTGGGGGTTAAATGTCCGAAATGCGGAAAAGGAGAATTGGTTGAAAAAAGGACCAAAAGAAAGAAGATATTCTACGGATGCAACCGCTTCCCCGACTGCGACTTCGCCCTTTGGGACAAACCCACCGGAGAAAAATGCCCTAAGTGCGGCTCCTTATTGGTGGAAAAAAATAAAAAAGTAAAATGCTCCAATAAGGAATGCGGATACATTAAAGAATAAACATATAATTTTGAATTAAAAAGCGCTCTTCCTAAAAAAGCGCTTTTTTATTTTACACTCCTGCTTATCCTTGATTTTTAAAGTGCTCTGGCATACAATACAATGTAATCTCAAGAAATGTCAACTCCGAAAATAATACAAAAAATTATCAGGAACGGCTCCGACCAAAAGCTGACAAAGAAAGCGTTGGAATTCGCTCAGGCCGCTCATGCCGGACAAAAAAGAGCCTCCGGAGAAGACTACATCATCCACCCCATAAGAGTAGCTGAAATTCTTACCCAAATGAGCCTTGACTCAAAAACGATCGCTGCCGGGCTTCTCCACGACGTAGTCGACGACACGGATAAAACTCTCCGGGACATTGAAAAGGAATTCGGGAACGAAGTCGCCTTTTTAGTGGCCGGAGTCAGTAAGCTTGGTAAGTTGCGCTATCCCGAAAGCGGTATGGAAATCAAGACTGTCGAAGAAAGGGTTGAGGAGCCCATAGATAAAAGAGCCGAAAACCTAAGAAAAATGTTCTTTGCTATGGGCGAAGATTTGAGAGTGGTTTTGATAAAACTGGCTGACAGGCTTCATAATATGGAAACTCTCGGCTCTCTGCCTCCGGAAAAGCGCAGACGAATCGCCCTGGAAACCCTGGAAATATACGCCCCGTTGGCTGATAGACTGGGAATGGGAGAAATGAAAGTGGAGCTGGAAGGATTGGCTTTTCCATTCCTTTATCCCAGAGAATACGAATGGCTGATGAACAATGTTAAGGAAAGATACGAAAAAAGAAAGACCTATTTAGAAAAAGTCCAACCGGCCTTAAAAAAAATACTGCTCAAAGAGGGAGTAAAAATACTCGATATGCATTCCAGGGCCAAATCTTACTGGAGCCTATACCAAAAACTGCTAAGATACGACATGAATTTTGAGAAAATTTACGACCTGGTTGCTCTTAGAATTATCGTCAAAGACGTTACCTCCTGCTACAAGGCCTTGGGAGCCATACACAAGCACTGGAAGCCGCTACCGCAAAAGATACAAGACTTCATTGCCCTGCCTAAACCCAACGGATACCAGGGGCTGCACACTACCGTTTTTTGCATTGACGGAAAGCTTACTGAATTCCAGATAAAAACCAAAGAAATGCATGAAGAAGCGGAAAACGGAATCTGCGCCCATTGGGCCTATAAACAGGGAATCGACTTGGGCGCCCAAAGAAACAAATTTGCCTGGGTCCAGCAGTTAAGAGACTGGCAGAAAGACGTTTCCAAATCAAAAGAGTTTTTGGAAACGTTGAAGATTGATTTCTTTAAGCACCGGATATTCGTATTCACCCCTCGCGGCGACGTTATAGACTTGCCCGAAGGAGCCACGCCTGTCGATTTCGCCTACACCGTCCATACGGAAATCGGTAATAAATGCGCCGGGGCCAAAGTTAACGGCAAGATGGTCGCTTTGTCCCATGCCCTCAGGAATGGAGATGTGGTGGAAATAATAACCGACAAAAACAAAAAACCCTCCAGGGCCTGGCTTGAGTTTGCAAAAACCAGCATAGCCCGCTCAAGGATAAAAAGCTGGCTGAAGCAGGAATCCCGGCCGGAAAATTTGGCCAGAGGAGTAAAAATGCTCGATGAATCGCTAAAAGAATTCAAGGGAATTTCATTTGCCGGCTTGGAACACTCAAAAAAAGAAGAAATGCTGAAGTTCTTCTCCTATAAGGATTTGGAGGGTCTTTTGGTGGCCGTAGGAGAAGGCGAAGTTTCTCCCAGAGAAATCCTAAAAAAAATATTCAAAGAAAAAGAATTCTTTTCCCAGCCCCAAAAGCTTGCTTTCAAGCTCAAAAAAGTATCCGGAGGAAAAACAGGCGGCATATCTTTGGCCGGACAAAAGGGCATGCAAGTTTTTTTAGCCAAATGCTGTCTGCCCAAGCCCGGACAACCCATTAAGGCTTATATAACAAGGAATAGAGGCGCTTCAATCCATAGAGAAAACTGCCTTAATTTAATCAGGGCCCAAAAAAAATGGCCCCACAAGATAGTGGAGGCAACCTGGGAAGGGGAAGAATTGCCTTATTCCGTTCTAATAGAAATAGAAGGACGAGACAGAATTGGATTTTCCAGAGATATACTTTCGACTGTCAACAAAATGGGAATAGGCATTCTCAGCCATTACTCCGAACTGCGGCCATCGGACAAAACAGTAGTCACCAAAATTAAAGTTAATGTGTCGGGATTGGAAGAGCTGGACGGGCTCTTCGCTCAGTTAAAATCAATAGACGGCGTAACCGCCGTTCATAAGATTTAAGATTGGAATCTTCCCAAAAATTTTTCTATTTCTTTTCCGGAAGAAAAGATAACTGTAAGCTTGTGCCTTCCGCCTTCGGCTCGAAGCTTTATATCTTTAATGCCTAAAGTTCCTTTTATTTTCTCTTCCAAGTCTTTCATCTCCTTAGAGGCTGCTGAGATTTTTCTTACTGTCGGCTGCCAAATTCTCAATTTTTGAGAGAAGCTCTCTGCTTCTCTCACGCTAATCCCGTCTTTTATTATCTTAGCCAAAAGAGCTTTCCGCTTTTCCGGCTTTTCAATCCCGAGGATGGCTCTGGCATGCCCCTCGCTTATCCTCTCTTCTCTCAAAGCCCTTCTCGCCTCTTCGGGAAGATCAAGAAGCCTCATGGTGTTGGCAACCGCCTCGCGACTTTTTCCAACCATCTTGGCTATATCTTTTTGATAAAAATTAAATTCGTCCTGGAGCCTCTTGTAAGCCTCGGCTTTTTCCATAGCATTAAGATCCAGCCTCTGGACGTTTTCTATAATGGAAACTTCCAGCTTTTCCCGCTCGGTCGGAGCCCTGACTATTACCGGCACCTGCTTTAAACCGACCATCTTTGCAGCCAGAAGCCTCCGCTCGCCCGCAACCAGCTGATACTCTATATCTCCCGATTCCTTTTCGATGCGGCTTACTAAAAGCGGCTGAATAATACCGTATTCTCTAACCGAATCGGAAAGGGCCTTCAAACCGTCCTGATCAAAATTCTTCCGCGGCTGATAAGGATTGGATTTAATCTTCTCTATTTCAATATAGAAAATCGGCTCGTTTTTTCTCGATGGTTTTTCCTGGCCTCCGGATTTTTTAGGAATCAACGATTCTATTCCCTTGCCGAAAGATTGTTTCATATAAACGAATTTGCCGCTTAATTTTGGGTTGCAACGTCCCGGACAGGCGACATATTAATTTTCTTTAATGACCGGACTCTCTTCTTTAGAAGAAATGGTGTCCAATTTTAATAATTCTTCAGCCAATTCTCGATAAGACTGGGCTGCTAAAGAAGTGGGGGCATATTGAAGTATGGTCTTTCCAAACCTGGGAGCTTCAGCTAAAGCAACCTGGCGAGGTATTACAGTGTCAAAAACGTATCCCGGGAATCCCCTCCTAACTTCTTTAGATACTTCTCTGGAAATGCGGCTGGTTCTACTATACATCGTCAACAAAGCTCCGGCAATCTTAAGATCGCTTTTAAGGTTATCTTGGATGAGCTTTATGGTATTCAAAAGCTGTTCTAATCCCTCCAAAGCCAAATATTCGCATTGGACGGGGATCAGCACTTCGTCAGCTGCGCAAAGAGCGTTAAGAGTCAGCATTCCCAGGCTTGGGGGCGAATCTATTAATATGTAATCGTAAGATTCCTTCACTTTGTCTAATATCCGACTCAGCTTGAATTCCCGATCTTCAAGATTGACCAGCTCAACAGTAGCTCCGGCTAAATCCGGAGAAGCAGGCATAATTTCATATCCGAAAAACGGACTTTTCCTTATAACCGCCGACGGACTGACCTGGTCCATCAGCGCGTGATAAACCGAAAGGGGAAGCTTTCTTGGAGCTATTCCCAAAGAAAGAGTGGCGTTAGCTTGAGAATCCATATCGACCAGCAAAACTCTTTTCCCCCAAGCTGCCAAAAAAACCGGCAAGTTAGTCGCTACCGAACTTTTACCTACTCCTCCTTTCTGGTTTGCAATTGCAATTATTCGCGGCATTAAATTAAATTACCACAAAACTTCTCTTTTGACAATTGAAGAAAAAATTGCTAAACTAATCTAAGTTTTTACTGATTTTTAGGCCGAAGTGGTGAAATTGGAAAACACGCAACACTCAAAATGTTGTGGGAGAAATCCCTTGTGGGTTCGAGTCCCACCTTCGGCACCGACTAGGATTTTTTAAAAATCTTTAAAACCAGCCAGCCCGACAATAAACCCACCAGAATTCCGGCCAAAATATCAGCGGGCCAATGGATTCCTCCAAAAACTCGGGAAATGGAAACAAGAAAACTGCCGGCCATAAAAAGAGCGCCGGCTTTTTTATTATACAAGCAGACAACCGTGCTTAAGCCGAAGAAAAAGGCAGCGT
>CAYXYS010000032.1:0-6908 GCA_964469735.1 uncultured Candidatus Saccharibacteria bacterium | reverse complement strand
ACGGATCCCGGTTCCAATACCTATGTTTGGGTGGATAATACCGGAGATTCTCAGAAATTCTGCGCTTACGCTACGCTGGAATCTCCGAGTACGACCACTTACTATACCGCTTCGCATGCGGGGAACTTTGAGTGCACTGATGCCGTGCCGACTTTAGCCGACTGCTGCTTCTAGAATCACAACAGAAAGTCCTAGTCAAATTGAGGGAGGTAAGCCTCCCTCAATTTAGTTTTAGAGCGAAAAATAGTAAACCCCGTTAGAAGTCTTTCAATAAAAATTTTAGAAAAATTTTTATTTAAGACATTAAAAAGATTAATTAACAAACCCAACCATTCACAAAAAAACAAACCTGGTCTTTAAAAACAACTTCTAACGGGGTAAAATAATCCAATGAGTTTGTTTTATTATTTTGCGGTTTTTATTTTTGGATTAATTGTAGGCAGCTTTTTGAACTGTGTTATTTATCGAATGGAAAAAGGCGAGGGCTTTCTCTCGGGAAGGTCTTATTGTCCCCATTGTCGGCATAAGCTGGGATTTTTGGACTTAATTCCAGTTGTCAGTTTTTTGTTTCTTCGCGGAAGATGCCGCTATTGCCGGAGAAAAATATCTTGGCAGTATCTCATAGTCGAACTCGCCACAGGCTTTTTATTTGTTTTAATGTTAGCAAAACTTGAGATTACAACCATGGTTGCAATACCGAGTTTTTATTATCTAGTCTTGGTTTGTTTTTTAATAGTCATTTTCGTTTACGACCTCAGGCATTATCTCATTCCCGACAAGATTATTTATTCGGCCATTGCTCTGACTTTTCTCTATTTAATATGTTGGAGGTGGGACCTCGAACATATTTGGGCGGCCTTGGGATTGGCGGGATTTTTCCTGGCCATCGTTCTGGTTTCAAAGGAAAAATGGATGGGAATGGGGGATGTGAAGCTCGGCTTTCTAATAGGGTTGCTTTTGGGCTGGCCTGACGCGGCCGTCGCCTTATTTTTAGCCGTTTTCATTGGTGCTATAATGGGAATAGGATTAATAGTTATGGGTAAAAAAGGAATGAAGTCAGAAGTTCCCTTCGGCCCATTCCTGGTTACCGGAACCTTTGCTGCTCTTTTTTGGGCGGATGAATTGATTAACTGGTACTTTAATTTCTTCGGTTATTTATGAAAAAAGGCTTCACTCTAATAGAGCTTTTAGTGGTTATAAGTATAATAACCCTGATTACGGCCCTGGTCCTTCCCAATTATAAGGCGGGGGATAAAACCTTAGCTCTCCAGAGAACCGCGCATAAGCTTTCTCAAGATTTAAGAAGAGCCCAGGGTTTGGCTATTTCCGCTAAAGATTTTTCAGGAGAGAGTCCCGACGGATACGGGTTGTATTTTGACTTGAATCAGCCGACCCGGTATGTTCTTTTTGCCGACCTTAACGGCGACAAGCTTTATTCCGGGCTCGGAGAGAGAGTAGAGGAAATCTTTATGGAAAGCAAAATGGAAATAGTCGAGCTTTCTCCTTCAGACGGCTCCGCTTTGACGGTTTTCTTTGAGCCTCCGGATCCCAGCGTTTTTTTCACTCCCGACAGCAGTCCCCTTGCCACTATTACTATTGCCATAGTGGGAGTCGAGTTCTTGACTTCCAATTACAAATACGAATACCAAGATGTTGTTTGGTTCTGGCCGGATCCCAGGGCGGGCTGCGACACCACCAATAACGAAGAAAATTGCCCGGATTCTTTCCCTGCTATGGAGTCGGATCCTCAAACCGTTTACGACTGGTATAAATTTGCCGGCATTTTTGACCAGGCCAAGAGGTACGAAAAACAGGAGGGCGGCGAGCCCTTAAGGGTCGATAACAGCGTTCATGTTAATAAAGCCGGGTTAATATACATTGATTAGTGAGCAAATCTTTTACTCTAATTGAAATAATAGTGGCTATATTCTTGGTTACCGTTGGAGCCGGCGCCGCTTTTAATGTTATTCAAACGACTACCAGCTTTACTTCGGTCGCTTCAGACCAACTCACCGCCTCTTATTTAGCTCAAGAGGGGATAGAAGTGGTTAGGAATATAAGGGACAGTAACTGGCTGGAACAGAGGACCAATCCCGCCATTTTCTGGGATGATGGGATTTCCATAGCCGAGGGCTACAATCTGGATTACCAAAGCGCCAGTTTTCCAGATATAAGTTGCAGCTTGGGAGCGGAGGGTTTTTTGAAGTTCGACGGTAATTTTTACAATTGCTCTACAGGACAAGAAAGCAAGTTTAAAAGAAAAATAACCGTGGAAAAACCCCAGGCCGATAAGATGACAGTTTCGGTTGAGGTTTCTTGGTTGGAAAGAGGACGGCCGCATCAGGTGACCGCTCAAACTAACCTATATAACTGGAGATAGTTATGCTGAAATTAACGAAATCAAAAAAAGGTTTCACTCTAATCGAAATGATAGTGGCCGTTGCCATATTCTCCTTGGTTATGAGCGCTGCCGCTACTTTATTGGTTAGCAGCCTGAAAGCCCAAAGGAGAAGTTTGTCCTATCAACAGCTGGCCGACCAGGTTTCTTTTGCCGCAGAATATATGTCTCGGTCTACCAGAATGGCTAAAAAAGAGCTTTTCGACCACGCTTATACTTGCCTTTCTTCTTCAGGAGTTAATTTTGAAAATCCCGGAGGTGACGATTCCAGGATGAGATTTATCAAATTTGACCATGAAGCTGAAGCGGATGTTTGCCAGGAATTTTATTTGGATGGCGGACAGCTTATGGAATACAAGCGAAATTTGGAAACCGGAGAGGAAGAGACAATGGCTTTAACTTCTGAGCAGCTTCAAGTCAATTCTATGACCTTTAGGCTATCCGGGGAGACCCAAAACGATAATATTCAGCCGCTTTTTACGGTTTTTTGGAATATTGAGAGCGGCGGCAAAGACGAGGAGAAGGCTTCCTTGGATATTCAAACGAGCATTTCCCAGAGAAATTTGGATATAAGGCATTGATATAGCGTTATGATACATTTATGCAAAAAAATCTGGCCGACATCATCCTCGGCCAAAATCAAAGGAAGGCGGGGGGTCTCTTTGTATTTAGCTTTAATGGTAATGTCCATATTGCTGGCGGTAGCCTTGGGCATCAGCAGCATATTTATCGGCCAGACTAAGACATTGAGAGAGATGGGGTATTCCGTAATAGCTTTTTATGCCGCTGATGCCGGAATAGAGGAAGTCTTATTAAGCAGAGCTAATCCAGTTTCTTCCTGCATAGAAGCTTCTCCTTGCGAGTTGGATAATGGAGCGGAATATTATCTCGACATTAGGCCGGCGGGATTGAATTGCGCCGCACCCTATTACTGTATAAAATCAATAGGAGCTTATAAAGAGGTTAAAAGAGCCATTGAGATATCTTATTAACAGGGTAGATGAGAAAAGAGGAAGCTAAAAAGAGAATAGAGAAGCTTAAAAAGGTGATTGCCCATCACCGTTATTTATATCACGTTGAAAACAGGGAGGAGATATCTCCGGAGGCCTTAGATTCGCTTAAGCACGAGCTTTTTCAGCTTGAGGGCCAGTATCCCGAACTCATCACTCCCGATTCTCCGACTCAAAGGGTAGCGGGGGAGCCCTTAAGGGAATTTGAGAAAGTGGAGCATAAAATTCCCATGTTGAGCATAGAGGATGTTTTTTCAGAAAAAGAACTGGAGAACTGGGAGGATTATCTAAAAAGGCTGGCGCCCGGCGATAATCTTGATTATTTTTGCGAATACAAGATAGACGGTTTTGCGGTAACCCTCATATATAAAGATGGAGTGTTTGCGCTGGGCGCTACTCGCGGCAACGGCCGAGTGGGGGAGGATGTTACCCAGAACTTGAAAACCATAGAAAGCATTCCCTTAAGGCTTGAAGTTAAAGGGAAAATGCCTGGAGAGAAAATAGAAAAGAAAATAAAAGAGCTTGTTGATAAGGGGAAAATTGAAATAAGGGGAGAGGTTTATATGAATAAAAGCGATTTTGAAAGATTGAATAAAAAGCTGGAAAAAGACGGGAAAAAGACTTATGCAAATCCCAGAAACTTGGCTGCAGGATCAATAAGGCAGTTGAATCCTAAATTAGCCGCTTCCCGCCCCTTGAGCTTCCTCGCTTATGATCTAATTACTGATTTCGGCCAAAAAAAGCATTCCGAGGAGCACCAAATCCTTAAAGCATTTGGTTTTAAAACAGACAAGGGGAAAAAATGCAGGAATATTTCCGAGGTTGTTGATTTTTGGAGAGAGGTCGCCAAGAAAAGAGAAACCTTGCCTTATCAAATAGACGGAGTGGTAGTTACTCTGGACGATAACTCCTTATTTCAGAGGCTTGGAGTGGCTGGAAAATCTCCCAGAGGGATAAGGGCGTTTAAGTTTTCCCCGAAACAAGCCACAACAAAGGTTTTGGATATTAAAATTCAAGTGGGCAGAACGGGGGCTATTACCCCCATTGCTCATTTAAAGCCGGTTGAGGTTGGCGGCGTTACCGTTTCCAGGGCGACTTTGCACAATGAGGACGAAATAGAGCGTTTGGGGGTGAAAATAGGAGATACGGTTATTGTCGAGCGGGCCGGGGACGTTATACCGGCCGTAGCCAAGGTTTTAAAGGAATTGCGAACCGGCAAAGAGCAGGGTTTTAAATTTCCTAAGGTTTGTCCGAAATGCGGAGTTAAGCTTGAAAAGCCGGAAGGAGAAGCTATTTGGAGATGCCTAAACCCGAACTGTCCGGCCAGGAAAAGAGAGTTTATTTACCATTTCGTTTCGAAAAAAGCTTTTGATATCGATGGGCTGGGCCCTAAAATAATAGATAAGCTTATAGACGAGAATCTGATTTCCGACGCTTCAGATATTTTTGAATTAAAAGAAGGCGACCTTGTGCCTTTGGAGAGGTTTGCTGAGAAATCAGCGGAAAATCTGGTAAAAGCCATAAATAAAAGCAAAAAGATACCTTTATATAGATTCATATATTCTTTGGGTATTAGGCACGTTGGAGAGGAAACTGCCATGGATTTAGCGCAGTATTTTAGAAACATTAAGAAACTTCAGAAAGCTTCCAGGGAAGAACTCGAGTCAATTCCCGATGTGGGAGGGAAAGTGTCTGAAAGCATCCGCAGTTGGTTCAACTCTAGGGATAACCAGAAATTCATTGATGATTTGCTGGATGCGGGGGTAGAAATAATCCCGCCGCAAAATCTGGCGGCTGGCGGAAGCCAAAAACTTAAGGGAAAAACCTTCATCTTAACAGGTTCTTTAAAAAGCATGACAAGGGGTGAGGCTAAAAAGAAGATAAGAATGCTGGGCGGCGATCCTTCGAGTTCCGTTTCTAAAGAGACCGATTATTTGGTAGTGGGGGAGAATCCCGGCTCTAAGCTTGGACAAGCTGAAAAACTTGGTGTAAAAAGAATAGGAGAGAAGGAGTTCTTGGAAATGCTAAAATAAAATCGCTCAATGCATTCTTTAACGCTTCATTTTCGGAAGCTGGATTGGATATTGATTACTTCCGCTATTTTGCTTGTCGCTTTCGGACTGCTATCCATATACAGTTCTTCTTTAGGGAGAGCTGATTTTTTTAATTTTCAAAAACAACTTGCTTTCGCCGGAATGGGAGCATTTTTAATGTTTTTGTTCTCATTCTTCGATTATCGGATAATCAGAAATGACCCCTATTTAATGATAATCCTTTACGGATTAGTGTGTTTGGCTTTGCTGGGCTTATTTTTCTTTGCTCCTGCCATTAGGGGAGTGAAGAGCTGGTATGACGTGGGTCCAGTTTCCATAGATCCCAGGGAATTAATTAAGCTGATATTAATTGCTCTTTTGGCCAAGTATTTCTCCGTACGCCATGTTGAAATGTATAGGGTATCACATATACTCTTTTCCGGATTATACGTTTTGTTGCCCGCCGTTCTCATATTCTTTCAGCCGGATTTGGGTTCGGTTATTATATTGGCAATTTTGTGGCTGGCGATATTAATTTTTTCCGGGATTAAGTTGCGCTCTTTTTTGATTTTGATTTTCTGCGGGCTGCTGGCCTTATCTCTGAGCTGGTCTTTTATTTTGAAAGATTACCAGAAAGAAAGGGTGATGAACTTTATTGTTGCCGATAATGATCCTTTGGGTTCCGGTTGGAACGAAGCCCAGTCAAAAATTGCCATTGGTTCCGGCGGAATATTCGGGCAGGGATTGGGGAGCGGGCCGCAGACCCAGTACGGATTTTTACCGGAACCCCAGACAGATTTTATCTTTGCGGCGATTGCCGAAGAATTCGGGCTTGTGGGGGTTGCCGGGCTGCTGGCTCTTTTCGGAATATTTATTTTCAGAATAATTAAAATTTCTCTTTCTGCCCCCGGAAATTTTGCCAGGCTTTTTGCTTCGGGATTTGCAGTGCTTGTTGTCGCTCAGATATTTATAAACATTGGAATGAACATCGGAGTGCTTCCGATTGTTGGGGTCCCTCTTCCTTTAATAAGCTACGGGGGCAGCAGCTTATTGATGATATTTATAGGCCTGGGGATAATTCAGAATATCAAAATTAATCAATAGTTTTTTAAACAAAAAACAGCCTTAATTGGGGCTGTTTTTTTGTTTAGCCTTTATCCGAAAATAAGCTTCTTTTTACCCTCTATTTTTCTTAAGAAAAGCTCAATTTCTCTTGGCTTATATACTCGGTAGTTATTAATTGGGTTTCGGTAGGCTTTCAGCTTCCCGGATTTATCCCAATTGCGCAAAGTAAGGGTGGTAACGCCTAACATTTTTGCCACTTCTTTGACGGTGTAATATTCTTTCTCCATATAAAGTATTAATGTTTATTAATAAATTAATTCAAGATTTAATATTATTCCTTAACAAATCAAGGTTCTCGAGAGAAGCGAGAGGTTCTTATTAATGTTTTGTAATGTTAACCTT
>CAYXYS010000031.1:0-7227 GCA_964469735.1 uncultured Candidatus Saccharibacteria bacterium | reverse complement strand
CTGTTCCTCGAAGATATTCTAAACTTTAAGTTCCCAAGCTAGAGTCAGCCCCCAGCTTCAGGGCTGTTTTTTAATTTAAGATTATATGTTTCCTTTTTTAGTAAATTAAGGTTCTGGCGAAGCCAGGTTCTTATTTTCAATCCCCAACAACCCTTTCTACTTCTTCCAGCGTAGTCACTCCCTTTAAAACTTTTATTATCCCGTCTTGCTTCATTGTTACCATACCCATATCTACGGCTTTCTTCCTTAAGGCGGCGATAGATGGTTTTGTCTGGATGAATTTTTCCATTTCGTCGTCTACTTGGAATGTTTCAAAGATTCCTACTCTTCCGCGGTAGCCGGTGTTATTGCATTCCTCGCACCCTTTTACTTCGGGGATTTTAATAGAATCGATTTTAGGAATGTCGACGGCCTTGGGAAGGCCCTTTAACCCCTCTTTTATTTTTATTAATTCGGCTTCAGTGGGAGCTCTCATTTTGCTGCATTTTTTACAAACTTCCCTTACTAATCTCTGGGCTATAGCCATATTAACAGCCGGTCCGATATTGGAAGGTTCGGCTCCCAAACTGATTAGCCTGGCGATTGTTCCGGCAGCGTCGTTAGTATGGAGGGTGGTGAAGACCAGATGGCCGGTTAGAGCCGCTTGCAGGGCGGTCTGGGCGGTTTCCAGATCTCTGACCTCTCCAACCAGAATGACGTCCGGGTCTTGCCTCATTATAGATTTCAGCCCGCTGGCAAAATCATATCCTTTATCCCTTTGAACCTGGGTTTGGGATATTCCGTCCAAGTGGTATTCAATGGGGTCTTCAATGGTGATTATTTTTATCTCCGGCTTTTGTATCTTCTTTAAAAAGGCGTAGAGAGTGGTTGTTTTACCCGAGCCTGTGGGGCCGGTGACGATAATCATGCCGTTGGGCTTTTTTATCTCCTTTTTGAAAGTTTCCATGAGATCTTTTCTAAGGCCCAAAGCTTCCATTTCAATAAGGTTTTTAGGATTTAGCACCCTTAAAACCACAGTTTCTCCGTACTCGGAAGGAAGAGTAGATGTCCTAATTTCTATTTCTGTTTCTTTGTTTTTGTCCGGGACAACTATAGAAAATCTGCCGTCTTGGGGCCGGTCGGAAACATTAAGCTTTACTCCCGAAAGCAGCTTAATTCTGGAGAGAAGCGGCTCATAAACGGAATTTTTAAACTCGACAACGTCCTGAAGAATGCCGTCCAGCCTGACCCTGATTTTAGTGGTTTCCTCGCTCGGCTCCAAATGGATGTCGGATGCGTCCAAAGTCAGGGCTCCTCCGAAAATCAATTCCAAGAATTCAGTGGTTTTCTGGCCCGCAGCCGCTTCCACTTCTTTTTTGAAATTCGAAATATTTTTGACTGATTTCTTGACTTTTTTGAATTTTTCGGATGGAATTTTTACCTGCCCGGCAATATCTGCCATATTTTCAAATTATGTTAAGTATTTTTTCCTTGGCCGACTCCAAATCATTTTCTCTGACCAAAAATAAGGCGTTGTCTCCCTTAGAGTTTCCCTCAAAGTTTTCCAGGAGCCTGCTGATTAGTTCCTGGCTGGGGGAGCAGAATACTCCCTTGATTACCACCGGAGAAGCGTGGCTCTCCCAGAGGACCAGTAAATTAGGAAGATATCTGAAATTAAATTTAAGCTCTTCAACGGCGAAAGCCAGATCTTTGGAGGCCGCCTGGCAGTCCTGAAAGTCTTTTTCGGCCAAGATGGCGGAATACAGCTGTTTTTCTTCGTTGAGTTCAAGTTTTTCCAATATCCTCCCCAGTAGCTTTATTTGGGGAACATTTTTTTGCTTATAGAGATGAAATACTATTTTTTGATGGTCGGCTCCTTTTTTTATGAGCTTGGCAGCTGTTTCAAAAGTTTTCGGCCTTGTTTTGGGATTCCTGAAATTTTGGTAGGACCAAACGATTCCCGTTAAAAGAGCTGTGGCAGTTTTGGCCCCTATCTCCCCATTTATTGATTCTACCAGAGAAAGGACTGTTTCGGACAGAGAGGATGTGATATTTACCAAATTGATGTCACCGAAGTTTTCATTAATAGGATGGTTGTCTATATTTAACACAGCGGCTTCGGAAATAGTTTGGATATTTTCATTAAAAAGCTCTCCTAGTGATTCAAGGGAATCTGCTCCCAGAGTTATAACCAGGTCGGGAATTTGGCTTTCCTGGGGTTTTATCGCCTGGCCCGTAAGCCGGACGTTCTCGGGAGAGAGATATCCGTTTTCAGAGGTGAGGTATATTTTAAGCTCGTCTCCTTCTTTCTCGTAGCGCATTCTGGATATCGGGGATTTTTTGGTGTCTACCGAAATAATAAAATCCTTGTTTTCCTCTTTCATCTTCGAAAGAAATCCGAGTCTTTCGGGAAGAGGGTTCATCGGCATGTTTACATTTTTGCCCAGTTTCTTTAAAGTAAAAAAAAGCGCAAGGCCAGCTCCAACGCTGTCCCCTTGAGATTCGGGGGAGGGGAGGATCAAAACGCTTTGAGAGCCCAGGATGATGTTTTTCGCTTGGGTTAAAGCTTCCATGTAAGTTATATCAAATTAACTTAACTTATTCGAAAAGTCAAATCATTTTATTCTATTATGAAGCTTGAATATTTAACAAGAAGCCCCCTTCAAACAAAGAAGTTGGGAGAGGTTCTGGCAAAAGAAGTAATTAAAGCCGGAAAAGGCGACAAGGCCAGGGTTTTGGGCCTTATCGGAGACCTCGGGGGAGGAAAAACAACTTTTCTTCAAGGTTTTGCCAGGGGGCTTGGCATAAAAGAAAGGATTTTAAGCCCCACATTCGTGATACTGAAGAAATTTGAAATAAAAAAAAGGGGGCCCTTTGATTTTTTTTACCACATCGATTGCTACCGGATAGGAGGGTCTAAGGATTTGGCGGAATTGGGATTTAAAGAGATGGCCGCTGATCCTGCGAACATTATTGCTGCCGAATGGGCCGATAAGACCAAAAATCTGCTGCCCAAAGATTCCATATTTTTAAATTTTGAATTTATTGATAATAATACGAGAAGGATAAAAGTTTTCGCACATTAAAAAGGAGGGGAATATTGATAGTACTTTGGCTGAATATGCTGTTATTGGGTTTTTGTTTTTGGCTGCTAAGAAGAAAGATTTTTAAAGAAAGAATACTAGTGAAAGGATGGAAGAGAGGGAAATTCAATCCGCGGGGCAGAGGGGTTCTGGTGATTTCCAACCATCCTTCTTTATGCGAGCCGCTTTTGCTGCCGCTTCTGCAATTTCCCGCGTTTTTGTTTTCCTTGAAGTTGATTCCTTTTTCTACGCCCGACAAGAGAAACTATTACGATAAATGGTGGTTCTATCCCTTTCGAAGGGCCTGCATACCAATTGATCGGGGCAATAAAAGAGAGGAACTGAAAGCGGTTAAAGAGCGAATTCTTCCCCATTTAAAGAAGGGAGGAATATTGATTCTATTCCCCGAGGCCGGCAGAACTTTTACGGCAAAAGAAAAGAGAGGCTCAAAGGTTTCTCCGAAAGGCAAAGAAATAGCCAGATTTCCTCGGGGCTTAAAAAGGCTGTTTAAAGACTCAGACTTCGACATTGTTTTTGTTTGGACGGAAGGCGGAGAGAGGATTATACCCAAAGGAGCCGGCCAAAAAGGAATAGTAACGGCGCCTCGCCTTTACAACCAAGTTAAAATTAATGTTGCCGAGGAAAGAATAAATTCCAGGGATATTCCCAAAGAGGGAGTAATCGAATATCTGGAAGACAAGCTTTTGGAGTTAGGAGATAAGACATAAAGGAGCCCTTCGGCTCCTTTTTTATTTGCGCTAAAACCCGCACCATATCTATAGTCAACCTGGCAGAAATTTATAATTAAGAAAAATTTTGTGAGTTGTGTAAAGATATGGTGCGAGGTAAAATAACACCATGGAGGGCAAAAGACTCCTTATTATAGACAGCAACTCTGTAATTCACCGGGCTTATCACGCCCTTCCCCCATTAACTACGGAAAAGGGGGAAGTGGTGGGAGCTGTTTACGGCTTTCTTCTGGTTTTTTTTAGGGCTTTAAAGGAATTTAAGCCTGATTTTGCGGTTGCTTGCTTTGACGTAAAAGGACCCACCTTCAGGCATGAAAAATACGAGGATTACAAAGCCAAGCGTCCCCCTCTTCCCGAGGACCTCGGAAGGCAAATAGCCAGAGTAAAAGAGCTTCTGCCAATTTTCGGAGTCCCTGTTTTTGAGAAAGAAGGCTTTGAAGCTGACGACCTAATAGGCACCATTGCCGAGTCTGCTCCCGAAGAAGACCCCAATTTGGAAATTATTATTCTCAGCGGTGATACCGACACTATGCAGTTGGTAAACGAAAAGACTAAAGTTTACAATCTTAGAAAGGGAGTAAAAGACATCGTACTCTACGACAGGGAGATGGTTAAGGAAAAATACCAGGGGCTGGAGCCGGCGCAGCTTTTAGATCTCCGAGCCTTAAAAGGGGACGCTTCAGACAATATCCCCGGCGTTCCGGGCATAGGAGAGAAAACCGCCCTAGAGCTGCTGTTGGAATACGAAACTCTGGAAAATATTTACGAAAACATTGCTTTAATAAGGGGCAAAACCAGAGAAAAACTGGCGGAAAACAAGGAAGGAGCTTTTTTCAGCAGGGAGCTGGCTGAAATAAAAAAGGACGTTCCCCTGGCTTTCGTTCTCGAAAATTGCCGCTGGAAGGGATATAACAAGGAAGCTGCCGCCCAAGCCCTAAGAGAAATGGAATTTTACAGCTTAATCGACCGCCTGCCTTAATTTAATAGAGGCTTAGTCTTACCCAATTATTTATATGCCGGAATTACCAGAAGTAGAAACAACAGTCAGGTATTTGAGAAAAAAGGTTAAAGGCCGGACTTTTTTTGATGTTTGGTCCGACTGGAAGAAAATAATAAAGAAGCCCAAGTCTTTTAATAACTTTAAAAAAATAATTAAAGGGAAAAAGATTTTAAATGTCAGACGCAGGGCTAAAAATATTTTATTTGATTTATCGGAAGGAAAAACTCTTTTAGTCCATCAAAAAATGACAGGACATCTTCTGGTAGGGAGATGGAAAAAAGAAAACGGCAACTGGCAGCCGCCGCCGGGACCATTGTCCGATAAAAATAACAGCTACATCCATCTAATGTTTACCTTTGAAAACGGTTTAATGATGTCTTTGTCTGATTTAAGAAAATTTGCCAAAGTCGAGCTTTGGGATTCAGATAAATTAAAAGAGTCGGGAGGTATGAAGGATTTAGGTCCGGAACCCTTGGAAAAAGATTTTACCTTTGCTAAATTCAAAAAGGCGTTGGAGGGGCAGACAAGAAAGATAAAGCAGGTACTGATGGATTCTTTTGTTATTGCCGGCATAGGCAACATTTATTCAGACGAAATTCTCTGGGAAGCAAAAGTCCATCCATTAAAGAAAACCTCGGAATTATCAGAAGGCGAGCTTAAAAAGATATATAAAGCCGTGCGAAAAATACTGCCCCTAGCTATCAAGCTTCAAGGAGAGTCTTTTTCCGATTACCGGACTCCTTCCGGAGAGAAAGGAGGGTATGACGATGAAAGAAAGGTTTACCAGAGAGAAGGGGAAGAATGCTCCCGCTGCGGAGGAAAAATTAAAAGAATCAAGGTTGGCGGCAGGAGCGCCCACTTTTGCCCTAAGTGCCAAAAACTATGATTATTTTTTTGTATGGAGAAGACAGCTATAGGCTGAAAAAAAAGCTAAGCGAGATTATTGAAAATTACCGGAAGAAAAATTCTAGCGGTTTTAATTTTAAATCATTCGAAGGGGAAAAATTAAGCTATCAGGCTTTTAAGGAAGAGTTCCGTCAGACACCGATGTTTAAAGAAAAGAAGCTGGCGGTATTGAAAAACGTTTTTTTGAATCAGGATTTTAAGAATTCTTTTTTAAATGAAGGAAAAAAGTTTTCGGATTCAGACGACGTGATAATTTTCACCGAAGAAAAAGAGTTCCCAGCCAAAGATCCCCTGGTTAAATTTTTAAAAGCCAATGCTAAAATCCAAGAATTTTCTCCTTTAACCGGAGTAAAATTGAGGAATTGGGTGCAAAAAGAGATGGACGGCTACGGATTGAAGGCCGCTCCCCGGGTTATAGAAAAACTAATTGTCCATACGGGCAACGATCTTTGGCGGCTTTCAAACGAGATAATAAAAATGGCGGCCTACAAGAAGGGAGGGGCTGTGGAGAGCGAAGATATTGATCTTTTAGTGAAGCCGAAAATAGAAACGGATATTTTTAGGACAATTGACGCTATTGCCCAAAGAGACAAAGGACGGGCCTTCGAATTGATTCACAAGCATTTGGAAAAAGGAGATAATCCCTTATATCTTCTTTCAATGATAAACTATCAGTTTCGCAACATTCTGGAAATTAAAGATTTACTGGAGAAGGGAAAGCCTTTAAGCCAGCTGAAAATGCATCCTTTTGTGGCCAGAAAAAGCGTTCAGCAAGCCGGACAGTTTAGTTTGGATGAATTAAAAAAAATCTACCGGAAAATATTTCGGGCAGATTTCAGCATTAAGACGGGAAAATTAGAAGCCGGAATCGCTTTAGACCTGTTAATTGCCGAGATTTAGCGCTCCTTTTTGTCCAGCATCTTGGTGAGTCTGGACTTCCTTCTGTCGGCGTTGCCTTTCTTGATATAGCCGGCCTTGGCAACCTTATCTAAGGTTTTGTACAGCTGGGGGAGAAGCTTTTTAGCTTCTTTTATTTTATTCCGGTCAGCTAAAGAGCGTATCTCTTTAATGAGGTCTTTTATTCTTTTTTTATAGCTTAAGTTCCTTTCAGCTCTTTTAACGCTCTGCCGGTGAGCTTTTTTTGCGGATTTGGTAATTGCCATAACAAGTACAATTTACCAGAAAAAACAAAAAGGCGCAAGGGGTTTTCCTCGCGCCTCATTCTTTATATCTTCAGTTTATTTAAGTACTCCTTGGTTCTCTTTTCTATGCTTTTAACGATTTTTCGTCCATACCACTTAACCGCGGTTTCCTTGAAGTTTTCCCTCCAGAGCTCTTTAGTTTCGGAAATATCCAAGGCATAATCCCTGGCTACGCCGGCTATTCCCTTAAAAGTTGCCAAGAGGCGGTTTTTCAGCGAATAGAATCTCTTCATGCCTTTGAACACGCTTTCTTGGAGCTCGACGGCCGACATTTTAGCGGGCTGAAAGGTGGCTCTGGTGCCGTCGCG
>CAYXYS010000030.1:0-7251 GCA_964469735.1 uncultured Candidatus Saccharibacteria bacterium | reverse complement strand
CAGGGTCGTGATTGATAAAATTCCGGCCGTTATAGACGATAATGTGATAGCTTCTCTTTGGGGAAACCTCAAATCCGGGCACTATGAGGAAATTATTGTCTGACAACTTCCGGCATTCATCAACCATTTCATTAAGCTCCTTCTGTGACTTAAAATACTCCATATGGTCGGCCATTAAAACAAATTTGGCGCCTAATTTTTGGGCTTTTTCTTTTATCTCCGGCAAGGAAAGGTCGCCGTCGGAATATTTAGAATGGATATGTATTAAGCCTTTTACCTCCATAAAATAATCTTTTTGAATAGTTTGGGGAATGAAAGCCAAAGATTGGCGAAGGCGGGCTTTAAGTCGTCTTTTGCAAAATAATCATAACAGATATTCTCCGGGAAAAAATTAAAGAATTTCACTAACGCCTTGAAGCGAGAAGGCCTCTTGTCCACTTTTTTCTTAAAAAGCACGCTAAACAAATAGGATGCGTCTCCCGCCAGCCACCTTCCCTTAACCCCCTTCTTGTAATCAAATACTTCCTGAATTTTCTCCCCTTTGGCCATCTGGCAAAGCAAATAAGGGAAGTCCACTCCAGCATTAATCGATAAAGCCAGGGAGCCCCACAGTCTACCATTAATTTCTATGAATTTAAAGTTGCCGTCTCTCTCATCCCTACGAAATTCCACCATGGCCAAACCGTGCCATTTCAGCTCGCTTAAAATCCTTAATCCGTATTCTTTAAGCTTTTCTTCATAAACACTTTCCCTAAGGGAGCTTGGGCCGCCGGTAAAAGGAACCTCATGCAGTCTTTTCATCATAAAATAAGCCAAGGGTCTGCCGCTATCGAAAAGAGCGTAAAATCCATAACCCCCTCCCGGAAAATATTCCTGAAAGAAGTACTGGCTGGCGTCAATAGATTCCGCCTCTTTTAAGGAATTAACGTAAAAAAGCTTTTCCGAGACAACTCTGTTATCCGTAATTCTGGCTGAAACTGTCGGTCTGGCGATTAAGGGAAATTTAGCCTGGCTTAAATTATCTGCCTTTTTCGGACAAGGAATATTAAGGTTCTCAGCTATTTCGGTAGCGCTTTTCTTATTTAAAACCTTCTCCATAACCTCATTGTTGGACAGAGGCAGGGCGATAATCTTTTCTAAATCAGCCCTTCTTTTTAATAAAGGAAGGAGGGTTTCTTCGTTGACCGGCATAAAGAGATCGGGCTTTTCCTTTTTAATAATTTCAAAAATATCATCAATGTATCCGGCAACATCCAAGCAGGGCGAACGGTAAAGATACTTTTTAGCGCAATATTTGGAAAAGAACCCGGGATTTCTTTTATTTTCAGAAGAGCCTATTACCTCAATCCCCTTTCTGCCGAGGGATCTGGCTGCAGCCAAAGCGCTCCTTTTTTCCATGGCCGGTATTAAAACTTTCATCCCATCAGAAATTTGATTTACCTTGGTTGTCATAATAATTCACTCTTATTGCTCGTTAATTTGGTAATTTCTAACGGGGCAAGTACTTTTTGATAGATGTCATAAACTTTTTCCGTGATTTTATCCCAGTCGTATTTTTCTAAATCCGGTTTGATGAATTCTTGGCCGGAATAAACTTTAGCAATTGCCTCAGCCAGAGCTTTAGGATCGGCCGGCTCCACCAAAAGACCGGTCCTGCCGTCTTCAATAATATCTTTTATTCCTCCGACATTGGTGCCGATTACCGGCAAACCGGCAGCCTGAGCCTCCAAGACAACTATGCCAAAACCCTCTTCCAAAGAAGGCAAAATAAAACAATCGGCGGCAGAAAGATATTCGGGAATTTTTTTATTCTCTATCTGGCCCAAGAACTTAACCTTATCACTGACTCCCAGGTTTTTACTTAAATTCTCCAGATTGCCCCTCTCCTCTCCGTCTCCCACTAAAAAACAAACAAAGGGAAAGTTCAGCTCCGGCAAGGCTCTAATTAAAAATTCCAAGCCCTTCCTTTTTTCAAAACGAGCTACGGTCATTATGGCGAATTCACCATTTAAGCCCAATTTATTCCGGGCCTCCTGACGATTCAATTTTTCAAAGCGCTTTAAATCAATACCGTTAGGAATAACTGCAACATTCTTAATCTCCAGGCCCTGAAAATATTCTTTCACGGCCGAGCTGGCAGCAATACAAAAGGCAGCATTTTTGTAAGCTAGCTTTTCCCAAAATCCTTTTTTTTCCAAACTCTGAACGGTAACGATATAGGGGATGCCTATTAATCTTTTTAGGCACCAGCCCAAAATAGCGCTTAATAATCCCTGGCAGTGCAATAATTGAATCTTTTCTTTTTTAATCAAAAAAAATGATTTTAAAAAGATAAATGGGAGGGCGGAAAAAACATACAGAGGAGAAGAGTAAGAAAGGTTTTTAAGAGAAAATAAAGATGTTCGGAAAACATTTACTCCGTTCTTCGTTTCTGCATATGGCTGATCGGAAACCCTCCCCGTAACCACAAAAACCTCTTCCTTTTTAGAAAGCCTTTTGGCGATATTCTCGGTCCAGGTTTCCAGCCCCCCTATCACGGGAGAATAATGCAAAACAGGCATTAAAACTTTCATAACTCTTTCAAAACTTTAGCTGTAGATTTAACTATTTTTTCCATATCCCTTTTCTTGTAATAGTTCTGCAACGGAAAGTTTATAACCCTCTTTGCCGCGTTGATGGTGTTGGGAAAATCCTTCAGATTGAAATCATAATCTTTCTGGACTTCCTCGTTAAGAATAATGGGTGTGTGCCATATCCTGGTGCAGAAAACTCCGTATCTTCTTAACCTTTTTACAATATCATGCCTTTTATCTTTTAAATTTTCCGGCGCTAGAACGGAAAGATAGCAAAAAACATTGCTGCCATTGTTTTGAACTTCGAATCCCAATTCTTTTATCTTCTCCTGAAAAAAGAGCGCTGATTCTTTTCTCTTTTGCAGCGACTTTTCAAAATCGTCTAAGAAATCGTAAAACAAGCGCAAAGAAGCCCTGTTTATCCCCCCGGCCTCCGGAAGCTTTTCCTTCCTTACTACTTTTCCGGCAACACTAGACCCAAACTTCTTGAAAATAAAAGCGAGGACGGTAAAGCAGTTTAAAAAGGAAATCAAATCCCTAAAATTAAACGAAGTTTTCGGCAAAGACACTTCCCATTCTTTGGGGCAAACCAGCATACCGCCCCTCAATGAAGGAAATTGCTTGTACAAACTGAAAAAGGCCACGTCTCCGAAATTGCCCGCATATGAATCTCCGACTTTAGCCCCGAAAGCGTGAGCGCAATCTTCAATGACTCTTAAATTGTGCTTTTGGGCAAAAGACAATATTGGCTCCATATTCAAAGTCAATCCGTAGGTGTGGCAAACAAGGATAGCCTTTGTTTCCGGGGTAACCTTTTTTTCTATTTCATCAAGCTTTACGTGAAAAGTGCCGACATCTATATCTACGAAAATAGGCTTTATTTTGTATTCCTTAAGAATCGGATGGAAGATGTCGCAGATGTAAGCTGGCATTATAACCTCCGAACCTCTTAAATCCAGCTTATCTAAAATAACCTTGAAAGCAGACCGTCCCATATCGGTAAAGACTATTTGCTTGCCGGGGAAATAATCTCCCAGCCGATCTTTCAAGTGCTTTTCGCTAACAGGCCTTACCAACGACAATTTAGCCTTGATCAGATTCTTTAATTGTATTTGGGGATGAACGAAATACATAAAATTACTTTTTCTTTTGGAAGCTAACCAACCTCACCCGACCTAATAATCTCCCGAGAATTTTACCGATAGTGTTTTCGAATAATAAAAATATTTTTACCGGCACCGCCCAATGTAAGGGAGGATAAGTATTAAAAAAACGCTGTTCTTTCAAAACAAGGTTATTTCCATCAAATTCCCTGCAAATACCAGACAAACTGATAGAATAAGGGGTCCTTTTACCCACTACCCTCCTTTTAATGGTATTGAGGATTTTATAAAGAGAGAGGGGATTTATAAAATCACACACCAAAATTCCGCCGGGTTTTAAAACTCTGGATACCTCCTTTTGAACTCCCCGGTATGTTGCGGCGGAAACATAACCAAAACTTAAAATGACATCAAATGAATTATCCGGATATTTTAAATTATAAACATCGCCTTCTTCTATGTTGATTCGTTCAGACAATCCTTTCTCCTGTATTTTTCTACTAAATATATCCAAGGCATTCTTGGAAATATCAACGCCGGTAATATGGAAATCGGTATTTTCGGCCAATAATATATCTATCTCCCCGAAACCACAACCAATATCCAATATCTTTCCGGTTCTTATGAAGCCTAAAAGCTCTAATGTATTTTTGACTGTAAGCAAAAAGGTTGCCTGCCTAGTAGAGTCGGGATTATATATCGTATTCTTCTCTTCCCATTTCTGTTTTCTTTGATCGTAGGTATCTAAATTATTCATGCCTTATATTTCAATAAACAAGGGCTGATTATCCTAATCAAAAATACGGGCAAAAAACCGTAGACGCTTCTTAGTTTGGATTTCTTGAGGCTGGAACCGGCGGGATAATTGCTTATTTCCAAAATAGGGCGTTCTTTCGCTCCCCAGGCCTTCTTGAAAACTTCCAAGGAAGAACCCCTCCTCGTCCCCCCGAAATCAAATATTTTATCTCCTTTATTTTGGATTTCTTTCTGCAGAATCAAATAATTTGCTCCGGTTTTTTTATATCTCTCATCTGCTGCGTTCTGGAAATAATGAACAAAGTTATCGTAATAAAGGAATACGCTGCCGGCAATAACCTTATTTTCAAACAACGCCAGAACTAGCGTTGAATCAGCGGATTTTAAGAAGTATCTAAAGAAAGATATCGGATAGGCCGGCACCTTGTGCTTTTTAGCGCTTTTAAGGTAAATGCGGTAAAAACTTTCTAATTCTCCTTTGTTCGCACATTCCTTAACCTGAACCCCCCGCTCTCCCGCTTTTTTAATTTCATAGCGTACGGATTTTTTAAAATCCGGCTGCCCCTCCAGGAAATAAGAAACTCTTTCGGACTTTCCACCATCAACCGCACCTTCAAAAAAACTAAGGATTTGGGGATGAAAGCTTATTCTAACTCGGCCCTTAATCTCGGATAATATGCCATCCTGAAACTGATTAAAATCTATTTTTTCTTGCAAAGGCAAGGGTCCGCCGTATTCGCAAAAAGGGTGGGAAACCAGCTTGTCTCCAACTCTGGCTAAAGACAGCATAGCCTCGTCTTTATATAAATAGCGCTCGAACTTCAGCCACTTAAAATGAGACTCTAAAAACTCCTCCCATTCTATGTTATGGAAAAAAGTTTTAAACAGAGCTTTATCCAATAGTTTCTGCCATTTTTCCCTATCCTCTATTTTCGAGAATTTGTTTTCCATTCAAAAAGGTATAATTATTCTTCTTTAGTATTTTTATAATCTCTTCCAGCTTCCAATAGAAGTCAGCATGAAGGGAATCCCAGGAGTGCATGCTTAAAGAAAGAAAACGGGGCTTGCGGACAAAGAACAGGAATTTATAAACTGCTAAAGGCAGCTTTCTAATCCAGGTCCCAGCCAAAGGCAGTCCTAATAATTGGCCGGAATTGGGAATTTCAAGCAGCTTGCCTCCAGAAAGTTTATAAGGAGAAAGGGGTGCTTTGCCAGTGTAACCCCTGTATTTTTTAAAAGGAGGATAATGGGGAACGATACTGGAGTCGTATAAGAATCCTTTTTCTTCCAAAAGCCTCAACCCCTCTTCATCGATGATATGAGAAGGGGCTCTAAATCCGAGGGGTTTTGATTGAAAAATTGACTGGTAGAGCTCTAAGAATTTTTGCAGTTCCTCTTCGCGCTCTTTTTCATTTAAAGTGTTCCAGTAGCGGTGAGTATATGCGTGGCAGGAGATTTCGTAATTCCGGCTCCAGTTTTCTGCCAAATTTCTGTATTTCTCAAGAACTTCGCCGGTGACAAAAAGAGTGGCCGAGATATTATATTTTTTAAACAGGCTTAAAAGCCTGTTCAGATTTTCAACTCCTGCAAAAGTTCTCTCCCCGTCTCTCAAATCGTGCTCTACGTCTATTGAGACAAAACATGACTTATTTCTGGACATATCAGGTAGTAGAAATTCGACATTTTTTAATTATATTGCTGCCAGGCAGCAGTCGAATTTTCACTACCTGACATGAAAATACTCAATGATCTTTTTCAGGCTGTCTTCAAGGTTGTATTCCGGCTTAAACCCGATGGCTTCTTTTATCTTCGACAAATCCGGCCTTCTGTGGAGCATGTCGTCGAACTCCGGGCCGTAAACCTCGGCGTAAGGTATGCGCTTAATTTCCGACTTGCTGCCGGTCAAAGCTATAATCTTCTTCGCTAAATCGTTAATGCTGATTTCCTCGTCAGAACCCAGATTAAAAATATGTCCCAAGGCCTTGGAGCTTCCCATAAGGGCCGCCAGAGCCCCTATAACGTCTTCTACGTAGGCAAAGCACCTTGTCTGGTCCCCAGAGCCGTATACTGTTATATCCTCCCCTTTTAGGGCCTGCTGGATGAATCTGGGAACT
The DNA here is from genome assembly GCA_964469735.1 of uncultured Candidatus Saccharibacteria bacterium. Taxonomy (GTDB): domain Bacteria; phylum Patescibacteriota; class Minisyncoccia; order Minisyncoccales; family MHMH01; genus JACOYH01. The sequence continues at coordinate 705 of CAYXYS010000030.1, read as the reverse complement.
ACCATGCCGTAAGCTCCCGACTGCCTTGGGCCGATAACGTTAAACAAACGGACGATAACTACCGGCAAGCCTTTCTCGCGGTGATAAGCCAATCCCAGAAACTCGTCGCTTCCCTTGGACATCCCGTAGCCCCACCTGGCATGATAAGCGGAACCGTATACCCTATCGTGTTCTTCTGAAAAAGGCAGGCTGTCGTTTTTTCCATAAACCTCCGACGTTGAGGCTAAAAGAACTGGAATTTTTCTATCCGCAGCGGCATCTAAAATGTTCTTTGTCCCGTCGATATTAATTAAAAAAGACTCCAAGGGCTTTTCAACCACGGTTTTAACTCCGACAGCGGCAGCCAAGTGATAAACTTCGCTAACTTGAGAAACCAAATCAAAAACTAATTCCTTGTCTAAAACAGAACCTTCGGTAAAATGGAATTTATCGTTATCTTTCAAATGATTAATGTTTTCCAAACTGCCAGTGGATAAATCGTCCAAAACAAAAACCTCCTTCCCTTCCAAAAGAAGCTTTTCTGCCAAATGAGAACCTATGAATCCCGCTCCGCCGGTTATTAAAATCTTTTTATTGTCTGACATAACTATATCCCCATCTCCTTTTTGTAGGTAGGCAACCATTCAGGCAAATCAACGGTTGGCTCCCAGCCCAATAATTCCTTGGCCAGCTTGTTGCCGCAAAGATTCCTAACAGGCTCAATTC
>CAYXYS010000029.1:0-7320 GCA_964469735.1 uncultured Candidatus Saccharibacteria bacterium | reverse complement strand
GGCCATAGCGGCCACCACGGTTTTTCCCGAGCCGACGTCTCCTTCAAGCAATCTATTCATCGGCCTGGGCTTTTCCAGGTCTTTTAATATTTGCCAAGCGGCTTTTCTTTGGGAATCGGTCAGTTTGAAGGGCAGGGAATCAACCATTCTTTTAATTAAATCCAGATTCATGGGGAAGGCGGGAGCTTTTTCTCTGGCCAGCCTCATTCTTTCTCTGAGAGCCCATAGTTCTATATAAAAGAGATCTTGAAATGAAAATCTTTCCCTGGCCCTTTTGGCATTTTCCAGGGAGGCGGGAAAATGGATCTGCCAAATTGCTTCTTTAATCGGCATGAGGTTGTTTTCTTTTATAACCTTAATGGGAAGCGGTTCCTGAATCTTTGAGGCCAATTCCGTTAAAGGAGGCTTCAATATATACCTGAGCCATCTGGATGAAATTCCCTCGGTTTCAGGATAGATGGGTATTATTCTGCCCGTATGAGTGGGGGAGAAGCTTTCTTCGTTGGAGATTTTTTCATATGCCGGATTGTTGAGGTAGAACCCGTTTTTATCCCAGCCGGCTTTTCCCGAAAGAATAATATTTTCTCCCTCCTTAAGAGCCGTTGCCAGATACGGCTGGTTGAACCAGACCACCTTAACGGCTCCGCTTTCGTCTTCGATTACCGCCTGGGTTAGCGGCATTCTTTTTTTCCAGGTGCGGCTGCTTTGGATTTTCAGCACTTTTCCCCGTATAGAGCAGCTCTCCCCGGCTTTTATTTTCGCTATGGGAACGATATTTGAAAAATCCTCATAACGATGAGGAAAGTGGAACAAGAGGTCGCTGACCGTTTTGATGCCCAGCTTTTTGAGTTTCTTTTGGTAGATCGGCCCTATTCCGGGCACCTGCTGGATGGGAGTTTGAAGATTCATGTGTCCCTGGGCTGACTCGAACAGCCAATCTTCTCCTCCGCAGGGAGACGCTTTATCCATTAAGCTACAGGGACATATCCATTGAATTTACCCCGTGTAAATTCGCAGAATTTTGTTCGGGGCTACGAGCGCTAATTCTTGTTTAATTTACCATAAAAGTAGCCTAAAATCAAATTGACTTAATGGTTTTTTCTGGTAGAATAAATATACATTAAATACGGGGAGAGGTGGCTGAGCGGTCGAAAGCAGCACACTGCTAATGTGCTAAGGGAGCAATCCCTTCCAGGGTTCGAATCCCTGCCTCTCCGCAGTAATTCAGGGTGGGGTGCGAGAGCGGTTGAATCGGGCAGTCTTGAAAACTGCTGTATCCGAAAGGGTACCGTGGGTTCGAATCCCACCCCCACCGCACTTAAACCAGCTGGAAGCTGGTTTTTTTGTTTGGGAGTATAAGCTATAATAAAATCAGATATCCACCCCATTAGAAATCTAATATTTTTATTAATTATATAGATTTAGTTTGTATTGCAATCTTTTCCACAGATTTCTAACGGGGCGCGCATATCGCAATTTCTTTTAAAAATGTTACAATAAGGGCAGATATGATTTGGAATCTCTTTAAATCCGGTCCCAGCAGTTTCATAGGAGTGGACATAGGAACTTTTTCCATCAAAGTCATCGAGCTGTCCCGCCAAGGGAACAGAAGAAAGCTGGAAAATTACGGAGAAATACAAGCTGCGGCCCTTTACGAAAAGGCCTTTAGGACTTTCGAGAAAAGCACCCTGACTGTTTCGGAAGAAGATGTGGTCAAAGCCATAAAAGCCGTTTTAACGGAATCAGACATAAAGACAAACCGAGCCTCTTTTTCCATTCCGGATTTTTCCACTTTTTTCACCACTTTCGAGCTTCCGCCGATGACCGAAGATGAAATTCCCCAAGCGGTCCAATATGAAGCCAGGCAGCACATACCCCTTCCTTTATCGGAGGTGACTCTGGATTGGCAAGTGGTGGAAGAAGGAAAAAAGAATCAAAAAGCAAAGCCTTTCAGGATTCTCTTGGTGGCCGTTCCCAACGAAGTGATAAGCCAGTATCAGCAGATAGCTCTTAATGCTAAACTGGAGCTGACTGCCATGGAAGCGGAGGTGTTCGCTTTAGCTAGGTCTTTGGGAAGCCGCGAAAGGGAAGCGGGCGCGATATGCCTGATAGACATAGGAGCGAGGAGCACTACCGTTAGTATTGTTGACAGCGGGATTTTGAAGCTTTCCCATAGCTTCGACACTTCGGGAAATGATTTTACCAATGTTATTGCCAGAGGAATGAATTTGGATTATCCAAAAGCGGAAGAGATAAAAAGAAAACAGGGCTTGAAGGTCGGTAATGACGGCGCCAGATCGTCCCTCACTCCCTTAGTAGACCTTATTGTTGTGGAAGTGAAGAAAATAATCCAGAATTTCCATTATACGCAAAATAAAGACGTTCAAAAGATTATTTTGGCGGGAGGGTCGGCTCACATGCCCGGACTTGTGAAATACCTTGCCGACGCCGCAGATATAAATGTGGAAATAATCAACCCTTTTGTTGATATTTATTATCCTCCGATATTGGAAAAAATATTAAAAGACATGGGCCCTAGCTATGCCATAGCTTTGGGCATCGCCCTTAGGGGGTTTGAATAATTTATGGTGGACTTAATTCCAAAACGCGCGCGCAAGTCTTTGCCGTTCCAAAGTGTTTTTTTCTATATTGCTTTGGCGATTTTGATTTTAGCAGCGGGAGCTTACGCGCTTTTAATCTATTTGGAAAGCCAAGCATCGATAAATCTCCAAAACTTGGAAGGGGAGATTACCCGGGTGGGCACTCCCGCCGAAAAGCAGATGGAAAGAAGCGTTTTTTCTACCGAAAGAAAGATTAATGATTTTGCCACTATTATTGAAGCGCACCGGCGCCCTTCTCAGCTTTTTCCTTTTCTGGAAAGCGTTATCCACCCTCAAGTTTGGATGTCTGATTTTGAGCTGACTATGGAAGCCGATTTTCTCAAACTGAGCGGACAAACGCTCAACTTTCGAACGCTTGGAGAGCAGCTGGAGGTTTTGAGGTCGCAGCGCATGATTCGGGAAATACAGCTGTCGGATCTTTCCATAGGGGAGGGAGGCCAAACAGAGTTTAATATCGGGTTAACCTTAAATCCGGAGATATTTAAATAATATGTCCAAAATCTATCTTGCCATAGCTTTCATAGTTGCCGCTTTGCTTGTTGGCGGAGTTCTCGCATGGCCCAAGTACCAGAGTTTAAGTACGCTTAACGAAGGGATCAAGGCCAAAGAACTTGAGTTGCAGTCAAAAACCGACTATTTCAACCATATTAGAAAAGTTTCAGAGCAGCTTGAAGAATACCAGGAATCTCTTTCAAAAATTAACAGCGCTTTACCGGATGACGCTCTTTTGCCCTCCACTTTTAACTATTTGCAGAATGCAGCTTCGCAAGCCGGATTGATTTTGGAGGAAGTGGCCGTGGGTTCAGCCGGCGTTTTCGACCAAACTCAAGCAAGCGCCGCTAAGCCAGCTGAGGGACAGATAAAAACAATAACCTTGAATCTTTCCTTGGTCGGTTCTTACGCTTCGCTGAAGAGCTTTATTTCCGAAATAGAAAATTCGGCCAGAATAATAGAGGTCAGGAAAATAGCTTTTTCCTCTCCTGAAGAAGACGAAGAAGAAGACATCTTTTCTTTCTCGATAGATGTTGTAACTCATAATTACTAAGCGTATGGCTATTACTTTCACCCAAGAAAAGAAAAAACAAAGATATTTGATTTTGATTTTGGCCGTGGCAATTTTAACGGGATTAGGAGTCGTCTGGTGGGGATTTTTCAGCATTCCCTCGGAGGAAGCTGCCCCGCCCTCCCTAACATTCCAAAAAGTGCAGATTAATTTTGACGTTTTAAACTGCGAAGACTTAAAAAACCTTACGCCCTTTGAAAGGGTTCCTCCGTTTGAGGCGGAGGTTGGCAGGGAAAATCCCTTCCTTCGCTATTAAGGGTAAAAATTAAGAGTAAAAAACATGTTAATTATTGATGAACTAGTTAAAAAAGGAATTATCGACAAAAAGAAAGCATCTTCCTTGGAGTACGAAGCGAAAATTTCCGGGAAAAGGGAAGAGGAGATAGTAATAAGGGAGGGGATAATGTCGGAAAACGAGCTTTTTCAGCTGAAAAGCAAAATTTTAAAAATACCCATTAAGACGGAAGTCCCCGAAGAAATATCTCCCGACGTTTTAAAGCTCATACCCCAGGAGTCCGCCAAGTACTACAACATGATACCCATGAAAAGAGAGGGAAATGTTTTAGAGGTGGGCATGGTATACCCCGAAGATTTAAAAACCAAAGACGCTCTTAAGTTTTTGGCCAGGCAAGGGAAATTCAAGTACAAGGAATTTTTAATAACCTCGACTGTTTTTGAAAATATATTCAAGCGCTACAAAACCCTGAAAAAAGAAGTAAAGAAGGCCCTGGAAGAGCTGGAAACGGAAATAAAGACGGAAGAGGCCGCGCCAAAGCGCCCGGTCAAAAAGGAAGAATTCGCCAGAATGGCCGAAGAGGCTCCGATTGCCAGGGTTGTGGCGGTAATTCTCAGACACGCCGTGGAAGGCAAAGCTTCTGATATACATATAGAGCCCATGAAGAAAGAATTGAGGGTGAGATTCAGGGTGGACGGCGTTCTCCAAACTAATTTACTTTTGCCTCTTAAAATTCATCCGGCGGTTGTCGCCAGGGTAAAGATACTTTCCAATTTAAAGATAGATGAGACAAGAATGCCCCAGGATGGAAGATTTTCCACTAAGGTTGGCGGCAGAGACGTTGATTTCCGTGTTTCCACTTTCCCCACTACTTTAGGAGAGAAGGCTGTGATGAGAGTTTTGGACGCCAGCGAGGGGGTAAAAAGCTTTGAGGAGCTGGGTTTGGAAAGAAGAAACTACGACGTGTTGAACGCTGCCGTCAAGAAACCCTACGGCATGATACTTTCAACCGGTCCCACGGGTTCCGGTAAAACGACAACTCTTTATGCCGTCTTGAATCTTTTAAATAAAGAGGGGGTTAATATTACCACCCTGGAAGACCCGGTCGAGTATTTTATCGAGGGGATAAACCAGTCTCAAGTCAGGCCGGATATAAATTATACCTTTTCCCGTGGATTAAGGCATATATTGAGGCAGGATCCGGATGTAATCATGGTTGGTGAGATCCGCGACGAAGAAACCGCTGCCTTGGCTACCCACGCCTCTCTGACCGGACACATCGTATTATCGACTCTCCACACCAATAACGCTCTTGGGGTTGCTCCTCGCCTGTTGGATTTAGGTGTAGCCGCTTTTCTTATTCCTTCCGCCTTGAGCTTAGCTATAGCCCAGAGGTTGGTAAGGGTTTTGTGTCCGCACTGTAAAAAGAAGATCAAGCCGAATCCGAAAGCCAGAGAAATAATTCTTAAGGAGTTGGAAAAACTGCCGGCGGCAATCAAAAAGGACGTGAAGATTCCAGATCCCCTTATGATTTATCAACCCCAAGGCTGCAAGAAATGCAATTCAACCGGGTACTCGGGGAGAATCGCCCTTTTTGAAATTTTGGAGATGACGAACCAGCTGGGAGAAATAATTCTTAAGGAGCCAACCGAGTCAAAAATAGAAGAAGAGGCCAGAAGGCAAGGTATGACCACTATGAAGCAGGATGGCATTTTGAAGGTGCTGGACGGCGTGACTTCCCTTGAAGAAGTATTAAGAGCAGCTGAGATATAATGAAAAAAATACTGCTGGTGGAAGATAACCCGCTTTTAGTGAAATTGTATAGTCAAACTATAAATAATGCCGGATTCGAGGTGGAGGTAGTTTGCGACGGGCAAGAGGTTATTCCCGCTGTTGAGAAAAACAAGCCGGATCTCATTATTATGGATGTCGTTTTGCCGAATAAGGACGGTTGGGATATCCTGACTACCCTTAAAAACGGCCATGACGGTCTGAAGGAAATCAAAGTAATTATTATTTCCGACCTTTACCAGGCTTACGACGTTAAAAAGGGTTTGGAGATGGGGGCGGCAAAATATTTGATAAGGGACCACTACACCCCGGAAGAAATAGTCGAGGAAATTAAAAAGATATTAAATTAGTATGCCGAACAATAACAATACCAAAATTAAAGAATTATTAGAGCTAACCTTCAAAGAGCAGGCTTCCGACCTTCATCTTTCGGTTGGGCATCCCCCGATTATCAGGATTAGCGGAGGCTTGGTACCTTTAATTAAAAAGAAAACGCTAACCAATAAGGATACCGATGCCTTCGCCAGAGACTTGATGACAGAAGAGAGATATCAAAGATTTCTTACAGAGAAGGAAATGGATTTTTCTTATGATTTAGAGGGTAGGGCCAGATTCCGGGTAAATGTTTTCTTTCAAAAGGGAAGTGTTTCTTTGGCCTTTAGGCTAATCCCTTCTGAAATTCCCACGCTTGAAGAATTAAACCTCCCTCCCATACTGCACGAATTTACCAGGGCTCATCAGGGATTCGTTCTGCTGACCGGCCCCTCCAGCCATGGAAAATCCACTACTTTGGCGTCTTTGATAAACGAAATTAACAACCAGAGAGCCGACCATATTATAACTATTGAAGATCCCATTGAGTATGTATTTAAAGACAACAGGTCTGTTGTTGATCAGAGAGAGGTATATCAGGATACGAACAGTTTTGCCAGAGCTTTAAAATCCACCTTTAGGCAGGATCCGGACGTAATTATGGTAGGGGAGATGCGCGATCCCGAAACTATGGCTACCGCCATTACCGCAGCTGAAACCGGCCATTTGGTTTTCGCCACTCTTCACACTAATTCGGCGTCTCAAACTATTCACCGCATAGTCGACTCTTTCCCTCCCGAGCAGCAGAGCCAAATCAGGGCTCAGCTGTCGGGTTCTCTTTTGGGAGTAGTTTCCCAAAGACTCATTCCTAGAATCAGGGGAGGGTTGATTCCCGCTTGCGAGGTGATGCTTTCTAATCCGGCCGTAGCCAATCTTATAAGAGAAAATAAGATTCACGAGATTCCTATGGTCATTGAAACTTCGGCGGAAACGGGCATGATTTCCCTTAACCGGGCCTTGGCTCTTTTGGTAAAGCAGAAGGAAATATCTCTGGAGAACGCCCTCAGTTATTCTTTGAATCCGATTGAATTAAGGATGATGGTAAAGAGATAATTCTATGAAGTTTCGCTATCAGGCCAGGTCGCGAAGCGGCGACGTGCAAACGGGTTCGGTCGAAGCTTCTTCCAGGGAAGCGGCTTTGGCTTTACTGCAAAGGCATAGGCTGTTTGTGACTCTTTTAGAGGAAGAAGCCAAACAGCCTTTTTACGCCAAAAAAATCCAGCTGTTCGGAGGCATTT
>CAYXYS010000028.1:0-7502 GCA_964469735.1 uncultured Candidatus Saccharibacteria bacterium | reverse complement strand
TTATCCTGCAACAGCAAGAAGATACGAAATTCTCGCAAAAGCGGTGAAAGAAAAAATTTAACAATAAAGCGGTGATTCGTCACCGCTTTTTTATTAGTCTAAAAAGCGAATTACGTCACCGTCAGTAATCAATTTTATGTCCCCGAGCAAATCGGTTCTCAGAATTCTTGTTTCCCCAAGGGCATCAAGGGTCGCTTCGTGGGGATGCCCGTAAGGATTGTCTTTACCGCAAGAAATAACGGCCATATCTGGAGAGACCGAAGCGATAAACTCACTATTGGAAGAAGTCTTGCTTCCGTGATGGGCCACTTTCAAAACATCTGAGTCTATTTCAACGCCTTCTTTCAGCAGCGCCCTCTCAGCCGACCGGTAGATGTCTCCGGTAAATAAAAAGCTCGTTTTCCCGAAAACCAGCCTGGCAACCACTGAAGTATTGTTGGTATTGCTCGCCTCATTGCCCTCCAAACTTTCAAAAGGATAAAGTATGAAGAGGTCGAACCTCTCCAAAAAGGTTCGACCTCCTAAAATCTTCTGACCGGCTTTAGCTATATATATGTTGGCTTTTTCTTCTTTAATCAACTTCTGCCATTCTTTGTATTCGGCGGCATTCCGCAGAACGCCAGTCCATAAAATACTTTTCACTTCGTACCTCTTTAAAACTTCGATCAATCCTGAAATGTGGTCGTGGTCGGGATGCGTCAAAACCACCAAATCAATCGTCCTGTCCCAAAAAGGCATTTCCCCTCCGAGCTTCTTTAAAATATCCGAGTTGGGACCTCCGTCAATTAAAATCTGATGCCTTTGCGGCGTTTCTATAAAAATAGCATCGCCTTGGCCGACATCAAAAAAACTCACCCTTAAATCGGGCTCGCTTAAATAAGAAACCGCGGCCCAGGCAAAAACATTCAATCCCAGAAGAACAGCCAGAATTATACAAGAAGCTTTCATTCTTTCATTGTACAACAAAAAGCCGCCCTTTTCGGCGGCTCTTTGATAACGTCTGGAAAGATTTCCGGAAATCTTTCAACTCTAGGCCTTGCCCATTATTCGGAACATTTTGGTCCCGCATTTGGGGCACTTGCCGGTCATCGCTTTTCTTTTAACTCCGCCTTTTCCTTTCATTGTCACTTCCTTAGCATCGACCATCTCTTGTTTCTTTTTGCATTTAACGCAATAGGCTTCCATGATAGAAATTGCTTAATTAACAAATTCAGCCGACCTTTACCCTGCTAAACGATTTTATTTTATAAGCTGTGCAAAAAGTATTTAACAGGGTTCGCTTTTCCACAGCCTTATTTTAGCTTAAATTACCCTTAAACTCCAGTCAAGCGAAAATAAAAGCGCCTCTCACTGAAGAAAAGCGCTTTTAAAGTTTAATGTGCGTAATGGAGGAACACCTTACCTCCGCAATAAGGGCAAGTACTGAAAGAGGAATGATTTTTGAAAATCGCTTTGGCTGTTGAGTCGAGCAGGCGCTTAACTTTATCTTTGCAGTTACGGCAGTATTTTTCCTGCAGCAGGTCGCCGCAAGCCGGGCAGTATTTTATTCTCGATTTATTCAGTTTCGCAAAGCCAGACCCCTCCAATATCTGAAATTCCTCTTTGCAGTCTTCGCATTTATAAAAATATTTTTTTGGCAATTTTCCTCCTCAGCCGATATATTTCCCAAATATGGAAATCTTGAATTCGGAGGCCCTCTAATCAATTCTGCTTCCTCCTTTATTTAATGTGCGAATATTAATAATTTATCCTAAAATCAAACTTTTTGTCAACTTAAAAACTTCTTTAAAATTTTAAAATCCTGCTTAAGGGCCTCTTTCATATTGGCGTTATAAACGGCAACAGCCGGATGATATAGAGGAATTAAAACAAAAGAATCAGCCCTAAACATCTTTCCTTTAATTTTGCTTATCCCTTTTATTTCCTCTTTAAGACCGTATTTTTCAAAAATGTAAAACATGGAAAAATTTCCCAAAGTGCAAACGACCTTGGGCTTAATTGCCTTAATCTGCCTGTCTAAATAAGGCGTGCAGGCCTCTATTTCTTCGGGTTTTGGGTTTCTGTTCCCGGGGGGCCTGTCTTTAAGTAGGTTGGTAATATAAATATCGCTCCTCTTTATTCCTATTGAGGTTAAAAGCTCGTCTAAAACCCTGCCGGCCGCCCCGCAAAAAGGACGGCCGGTTTTAGCTTCATTAAGTCCGGGGGCTTCCCCGATAAACACAATGTCGGCTGAGTGGCTGCCTTCGCCGATAACAGGAAAGTATCCGTTTTCCTTTCTGTATTGGGAAAGCGGGCACTTTCGGCAAGCCAAAACCTCTTCTTTTATTTTCCTCAACTCATCCATTTTAGGTGGCAAGCCAACCTCCGTCAATCACAACGGTGGAGCCGGTCATGTAGGACGATTTGTCTGAAGCTAAAAAGAGAACCAGATTGGAAACTTCTTGGGAATCGCCGGCTCTTTTTAGGGGGATTCTGCTTAAAACAGCTTTCTTTTGTTCGGGATCTGAGGTCAAGGGGTCTATCATGGGGGTTTCTATCATTCCGGGGGCGACGGCATTCACTCTTACATTGTGGGGTGCCAGCTCCTGAGCCAGAGTTTCAGTAAAAGCGATAATGCCTCCTTTGGAGGCAGAATAGTGAGCCAGAGTGGCAAAGCCCACCCCGACTTGGCCTGAGGCTATAGAAGCAATATTGACAATCACCCCGCTCTTTTGTTTTGCCATCTCCTTGGCACAGGCCTGGGCGCACAAAAAGTATCCTTTCAGGTTGATGTTTATTGTCTTATCCCATTCTTCCTCGGTCAGTTCCAGGAAGGGCTTGAACTGACAGATGCCCGCGTTGTTGATTAGAATATCTATCTTCCCCCATTTTTCAACGGTAGCAGCCACCATTTTGTCGACTTCCTCTTTTTTGCTGACATCGCACTTGAAAGCCACGGCTTCGCCTCCCGTTTTCTCTATCTCCTTAACAACCTTCTCGCAGTCCTCCAGGGAAATATCAGAAACAACCACTTTGGCTCCCGCTTGGGCAAAAGTCAGGGCGTGGGACTCGCCCATTCCCCTTCGAGCGCCAGTGATTATAGCAACTTTATTTTTTAAATTCATATAAAAAATATCCTTGTTAACCGACCTTTGCGCTAATTTTATTAATAACATAAATCTTGTCTTCTTTCAAAAACAAGGCCAGTGCTTCAATAAAGGCTATTAAGCTGATGCAAAAAGTGCTGAGTAAAATACAAAATAAAGAATTCATTTTGTGATATCCGTCAATTTTTTATCTTTGGAAACAACCGTTACTTTGATGCCCATTCCCTCGGCATTTTCTCTTGCGCCTTCGCCGATTGATTTGGTTATTATCTCATCAGGCTTAATAGACCGAACCATCCTCATCCCCCCTCCCTGCTCCGGACTGAAACTGGGATTGTTTATTGTTTCTTTGTGGATTATCTTACCATCTTTCTTATCTATTACCAGATACTCCGGAGCGCCAAAGTCTTTATAAATCTCGTTGTCTTTAATTGGAACCATTATCCGGTAGCCTTCTTTCGGAGAACCCATTTCTTTTATAAAGCCCCCTCTCTTCTGCCTGAACCTGAATCTTCCCGCGCCTCTTCCGAATCCAGACCACTCCGGCCTGATTGCGCCCTCTTTAAGATTATGGCTTTCAAGCTTAACGACAACGTATTTAAGCTCGTTTATTTCAGCTAAAAGCTTATCCTGGAGTTTTTTCGAAATGGCTTCGGCCTCGTCTAGTTTCATCCGCGGGTCAAAGCCCAAAGATAATTCTCCGAAAACAGCCGGCCCTATTTTCTTCGTCTTCACGTCGTCTAGGGGAATTTTCATATCTTGACAAACCTTCTTTATCTTCTCTTCGGTCCTGACGTCCCTTACTCCTACCAAATTGTCTGAAACCTCTTTGCCGATGCTTAAACTTTCTTTTAAGATATATATTCCTATAAGTATTGCTAAAATGCCGTCGGCTGCAGGAAAAAATCTTATTAAAAACAATCCCGCCAAAACCCCTATTGAGGAGATGGCGTCGGCCCTGGAGTGCTTGGCGTCCCCTATCAAAGCCAGGCTCTCGCCTTCCTTGCCGTAGCGGAACTTAATCCTGGCCATCACTTCATTGATAACGATCGAGGCAATTACGACCGCATACCCCCACATGTTAATATCAACTTCTTCGGGGGAAATAAGCTGGGTTACTCCTTCATAAACAATCCAGCCGCCGGTAACCGCCAAAAGTAAGGCCACAATCAGCCCGGCCAAAGTCTCTTTTGCGTAATGTCCGTAAGGATGCTCAACGTCAGCCGGCTTTTGGGAAGACTTGATGCCCAAAAAGGTGACGAATGAGGAAAGAACATCCAAAGTGGAATGGATTCCGTCGGCGATAAGGGTGGCGCTGTTGGACAGGAGTCCGACAAAAAGCTTGCTCGCTCCCAAGAGCACGTTAACAAAAGTACTAATTATGGAAACTTTTTCCTTGTCCATTATTTAATTCTATCACTATGGCCCTAAAAGCCAATTAAATAATAAGCCCCGAAGAAGAAGAGAATAACCGCCTCAATTAAAGTAATCCACGTAACGTATTTGTTTTGAGTAATCCAGAGCTTCATGTTTAAAACCGCCACTAAAAAAACAATGATCTCATCCAGCATATAGAAGAAGACGAAAAGAGCGATGTAGGATAAATAAGACAAGGAAGAAAGCCCGGCTTTGGCCAGTATTCCGGCAAAAACGACAGGCACCACAGCTGAACAGGGAAATTCAACCACGGTAATCAGCCCGGCAAAGAATAAAACTGTCAGGAATATAAGAAAGATATTCCTTTTTTGCTTAAAAGACTGCTCCAGCCTTCCGGAAAACTTTGAAATGAGCTTCTTGCCGGCTCCCATCTCGCAGGTCGGGCCGTACTTTCTAAACTTAATGAACTGCTTTAAGAAATACACGCCCCCAGCTACTGCCAGCAAGCCTATGGCAATTTCCATAACTCTTAAATAGGGGGCCATAAAAGAAAACAGCTTATACCAAAAGCCGATTAACAGGCCGTAGACAAAGGCAGTAGTGACAATGAAAGTGGATCCAAAAATAATAATTTTGCTTCTAGAGCCGATGCTTAATACCAAGGCGAGGATAAGAACAAGGGCTCCCAAAGAGCAGACGTTAAAGCCGTCCAAAAACCCAAGGATTGCGGCAAGGGCGGGCAAAGAATAATCTTCCGGATTGATTTCTCCGATAATCGGCAAATTCAGTCTTTCGTCGCCTCCCGTTCCGTTTTCGCCGTTTTCCAGCTGCTTTTGTATGGACCTTTCTATCTGCTCTCCCACGCTGTCGTCAAAGCCCAGGAAAAAATCTTCGCCGAAAAAGGTTATGGGAACCAAGCCTAAGTATCTTTCGGTGCCATATTGCTCGCTCAATTCCAGATAAAGATCGCGGTTTTTCTGGTCGCTGATTAAATATCTGTTGATATTTAACTGGGGATGCTCTTTTTCTATCTTATCAAGGAAGGCATTTTCCGCAGCGCAATGGGGGCAAGTTTCGCTGTAAAAGAAAAACATCTCAAGTTGGTCCTCTTGAGCCGAAGAAAAACCGGCGCCAAACAAAAAAACCGCCGAAAATAATAAAGCTAAAATTCGTTTTTTATCCAGAGAAAACATCATAATCTATATCTATGTTAACAAAAAAGAGAGAAATTGTATAGAAATCAGCCTCTCCGGTATTCCAGGTAAGAATAGACGATAGTATAAAGAGATGCCCCTAAAACCGGAACAATAACGAAAATTATGGCACATTCCGGGAAAGCCAATCCCAAAAGAGCCACAATTCCGGCTGCCTTGAAAAGCTTTCCTCCAAGGCGGTGCGTTTTATTCCACACCTCTTCGCTGCTCATCGTCCAAGGCGTCCTGATTCCAACAAACCAATTCCTTTTGGCGTTTTCAATCATTACTCCGCAATAATAAAAAAGGGCGGCCATGGAGGGAATCATAAAAAGAGTAAAGTTAAAAATTTTCCCTAAATTCCAGGCAATGGTCAGAGCATAGAGATAAATAAAGTAAAAACTAAGCAAAACAATTAGCCCGTCGAAATATTTCCGGAATTTTTCTATATTATTCTTTAACGGATCTATTCTGGGAATTATTACAAAAAGAAGAAAGACGCCCAAGAGAACTAAAGGCAACAAAAATACGCCCCAAAACTTGGACATATAGCCGTCCACATCTCCCCGGCTATTCCAGTGGGAAGCCATTGGTTCGGGCAGTTGAGGATAAAAATAAACGCCTATAGCAAAAGACAGCAAAATAATGAAAATAACCGCCAAATAACTCTTTCTCATTTTCGTTTAATAAGCGTAATAATTGTTCCCACCACCCCGACCACAAAAAGCGCCGGGAAAACTATTACGGCAAGAATAAAGAAAAATGGCTCATCGCCCAATCCGGCTCTTTCCCAGAAATCCCGGCCGAACAAAAAAGCCATTATGCCGTAAACAAAATTATGCAAAAGAATGCTCAGAAAAACGCCTACTGCCGAAGAGGCGGTCAGTATGAGAAATTTTCTGGAGCCTGCTCCGCCCCCTTTTTTCAATAAAAGATAAAGGAGAATTAAACCAAGAATAAGAAAAACGGCAAACGGAGCAAGAAACCAGAGGGAACCTCTAAAAAGTTCCCGCAGCGGTGGACATAAAAACATAGCAACAATAAAAGCAAAATTCGCAATCAGCAGCCAGAATATTTTTATGACGTGGTCTTTCATCTTTTTTATTATACCAAAGAAGGAAGGTATAAAAAAGCCGCCCCGCAAGAGGCGGCCTCGATAGCGTAAACCTATTATATTTGCTTTTTGGGCCCCATAAGGCAGGCAAAAATCAGATACAGCGCTGAAAGACCGACCAGATCGTATATTACCTTTGAGGTAGCAGACATGTCGCCGAATAAAGCTGCAACCAAGTCGTACTCCATTAGTCCGACCAGCCCCCAATTAAGACCCCCGATGATGACGAGGATCCAAGCAATGTTTTTTATTAATTTCATATTGAAATAAAATGAGCTTCCTTCGACCTTTAATGCATTATACAGGAAAATCAACGGTCAAGTAACGGCTAGCAAAATAAAATCGGGCTCGATAAACGAGCCCGATCGTACTTCCTAAAATGACCTTATATGCGCTGAACGTTCAGTGCGTTGGGTCCTTTAGGGGAATCACCCTTTTCGAAAGACACTTTGTCTCCCACTTTGAGCTCTTCAAAGCTTACGCCCTGAAGCTCATTTCTGTGGAAGAAAAGATCCTTATCCTCGCCGTCAACGGCGATGAATCCGAATCCTTTGTCAGTAAGGGTTTTGATAGTTCCTTCCATGACTGTTTTTAAGCTTGATTAATGTTTTAAGGTTTTAACCTAAAGCCTAGTGCTCCCAATAAAATCGACTTATTTTTTTTACTAGAGAACTAACTTACAAAAATAAGTTTAGCATAAAGGGGACAACCAGTCAAGCCCTTTTTATTCGG
>CAYXYS010000027.1:0-7539 GCA_964469735.1 uncultured Candidatus Saccharibacteria bacterium | reverse complement strand
AGGCGGAAGAAAAGAAGGAAGAAGCTCCCGCAGAACAGAAACCCGAAGAAGCTCCTAAAGAAGAGCAAAGGTAGCAGGAGGGGCCCGTAGCTCAATTGGCTGGAGCACCTCATTTGCAATGAGGAGGTTGCCGGTTCGAGGCCGGCCGGGTCCACACTCAAAAATTAGGCCGCGTCAACAACGCGGTCTTAGCTTGTCCGAATATGATTAAAAATAATCTTACAGAGGGGTCCGTTCTAAAGTCTTTACTGTCTTTGTCGGTCCCCATAATAGCCACCAATTTTTTACATACCGCCTATCAGCTGACGGATACTTTTTGGGTTGGCAGATTGGGAGCTTCTGCCGTAGCTGCAGTTTCCATAAGCTTTCCTGTTATATTTTTCTTTATAGCTTGGGGAGGGGGAATGACCATGGCCGGATCGATTCTAGTGGCTCAATACAAAGGCAAGGGCGATCAAGGGGCGGTAAATCATATCGCCACTCAAACGCTTTTATTTGTATTGGCAATAGCCGTGGTTCTTTCTGTAATTGGCTATTTCTTTGCGCCTCATTTAATTGAGATGATGGGCGCTGAGCCGGATGTTTATAATGACGCAGTTTCTTATTTTAAGATTTCCCTTATCGGCATTACTTTCCTTTTCGTCTATATAATGTTCCAGTCGCTCATGAGGGGAGTCGGCAAAGTCAATATTCCAATGTTTATCGTTCTGGGAACGGTTCTTTTGAATCTGATTCTCGATCCCTTGTTTATTTTCGGCTGGGGTTCTTTCCCGGCAATGGGAGTTTCAGGCGCTGCTTTGTCGAGCATTTCCACCCAAGCACTCTCGGCTGTTATCGGAATTTATCTGCTCTTTAGAAAAAAAGGAGAAATCCGAATTCGCTGGAACGAATTAAAGCCGGATTTTCCTCTAATCAAGAAAATGTTCAAGTTGGGCCTGCCTGCCTCCATAGAACAGTCATCCAGATCGATACTGATGATAATTATGATGTTTTTAGTAGTTGCTTTTGGCACAGTCGTAACAGCGGCCTATGGGATCGGAACCAGGATAATGGGAGTGGTGATTGTTCCGGCTATCGGGTTATCAATGGCCACCTCAACTCTTATCGGCCAAAATATCGGGGCTGGGAAAATGTACAGGGCAGAGAAAATAGTAAAAATCAGCGCTGCAGTCGGATTTGCCGCATTGAGCTTAGTGGGAATTTTAATGTTTTTTTTCGCCGAACATTTGGCTGGATTTTTCGTTCCAGGCGAGCCGCAAACAATAGGCAAGAGCGTTCAATTTTTAAAGCTGATGTCTTTTGCTTTCGGATTTATCGCGGTGCGCCAAGTAATTAACGGAGTTTTTCGGGGAGCGGGAAACACCATCACATCTATGGTACTGACTCTGGTTTCATCGTGGGTTTTGCTTTTACCCTTAGCTTATTTTCTTTCCCAGCGAACCTCTTTGGCGGAAACGGGGATATGGATAGCCTTTCCGATTGCCGACATTACCGCTACCGTTATTGCCATAATTTGGTTCCTTAAGGGAAGCTGGAAGAACAAGAAAATAACCGAGGAGGTTAAAATTGAAGAAAAAATAACCGAAGAGGCGATTATTGAAGAAGGAATCAATTAGGCTGCTCTTGCTGCAGGAAAAAGTTTTCCACAGGCAAGGGTTTTTTGTTTGGTCTTGACTTGATATAATGAATGAATCTGTAAAGGTCGATAATTAATAATAAAAAATAACCTTATCATGGTTGCAGATTGGGCTTCAGTCACAATTGAAGCTTTGCAAAACCTCTGGCAGGGATTCTTAAGTTTCATTCCTGCCTTAATCGGTGCGATAATCGTCTTTGCGATTGGTTGGTTTATCTCTGTAGGAATAGGAAAATTGGTTTCCGAAATTTTAAAGAGACTGAAATTCAACCGCATTTTCGAGAGGGGAGCTTGGAAAGAGGCCCTGGAAAAGGCGGAGTTTAAAGTTGACGCCGCTGATTTCATAGGGGCTCTTATTAAGTGGGTATTGGTTATCGTCTTCTTGCTGGCAGCTATCGAGATTTTGGGATTGACCGAATTCGCCGGATTCCTGGCAGCAGTGTTGGCCTACCTGCCCAACGTAGTGGTGGCAGCCCTTATTTTCGTGGCAGCCGTCATTATTGCCGACCTTTTGGAGAAAATCGTTAGGGCGACGGTAGAGTCTATTAGGGTAGGGTATGGGCACATTGTCGGCATTATTGTCAGATGGTCAATTTGGATTTTCGCCATACTTGCCATACTGATACAGCTGGGAGTTGCTCCAACCCTAATCAACACTCTATTTGCCGGATTGGTTGCTGTGATTGTAATTTCGGCCGGCTTGGCTTTCGGTCTGGGAGGAAAGGAAATCGCTACCGACGTTTTGCGTGACCTATACAGAAAATTAAAGGGTTAATTTACCTAGGGATCCTTTGCCTCGTTAGAAGTGCATCTGCTCTCAACCACGCATTGATAAAGAATAGGGCGGAGAGTTTTATAGATTTCTATAAGTTATAAGCAGAAAAAATTATCTTAATTTTTTCTGGCTAGGACTTCTAATGGGGTTTGCAGAAGTGCTTCTGTATATTTGCGCAGTTCAAATCCGCCCGTTAAGGCGGATTTGAATTTTAGTAAAGATGTGTTAATATCCAAGTGAAATGGGGAACTTAGCTCAGTGGTTAGACCCCGTTAGATTTATACGCGATTGGCTCAGTGGCAGAGCGCTGCGTTTACACCTGCCCGCTAAAGCTTGAGCCCATAGCTCAGTGGCAGAGCGTTCGGTTCACATCCGAAAGGCCGATGGTTCGAATCCATCTGGGCTCACAAGTGGCTACAGCAGGCGGGTCGCAGAGGTCGCAGGTTCAATCCCTGCATCGCGCACCATAACCAAGGGGGGATTAGCGGTGGCATAGCCATCGCTTTTTGTTTTGTGATATAATAAAATCGATGGGAAACATATTTTTCTTATATCTGCAATGGCACTTCATTGACCGGCCTAAAAGCATTCTGAAGGGGTGGGGAAATTGTTTGAAATTCAACCTTAATTACTGGTCCGTTCCCGTATTGTTGAAGACCTTTTTTTCGCCTTGGAGAAGATACCGCTATTCTTACGGGAAGGGTTTCGACTTGAAAAGATGGGTTGAGGCTTTTTCCTTTAATATGATATCTCGAACGATTGGAGCGATTATGAGGAGCTTTCTGGTTGTTGCCGGTTTAGCCACCGAAATTATCGTTTTGCTGGCGGGAATCGCCGTTTTTCTCTCTTGGCTGGCTTTGCCGGTTCTTTTAGCATTGGGAATTTTTTATGGATTCAAAATTCTATTTTAATTTAAAAAAAACCGGCATATACAAAGCCGTATCTCACTCCCGGAACCCGATTTTCCTGATTGCTCGGGCTCTCCAGAAGGTTTTATTCGTATTTTTTACTGTCGCTTTCCTGTTTTTTATTTACGGCTTCTTTACGACATCCTTTTCCCCAGCCAGCAATTCGCTTCTGCTGGGAATATCTCTCTTGTCTTTGTCTTTTTCTGCGGCAGCCTGGCTGAAATCTTCTTTTTTCGAATTAAAGCTTAAAAATCCGAAACTGCCTTTTGCTTTGGAGGAATTTCTTAAAAATCCGAAAGACCGCAATTTGGCGGAGTTATTGAGCTTTGGTTCGGCTGGAGCCGTATTCAGGTCCCTCCAGTTCCAAAAATCCCAAAAAGAAGCCAGGGCCAATTCCACGATTCTTTTCCATTACCTTCTTTCGATAAATCCGGAGCTTACCGATTTTGTTTTTATCCGCCTTTTGCTTAATCCCAAAGAGATTAAAAAAGCCCTTAAGCAGAATTTTCCCGGCACTCCGGAAAGCGCCGGATTGGAGGAAATTATTTTGGAATCGGCGGAAATCGCCAAGGGAAGGGGCCACTCCAGAATTGAAGTCGGAGACGTTTTTACGTCTTTGGCAAAAAAAGACCCGATATTTCAGCATCTCTTAGTCGAAAATAATTTGAGAGTAGAAGATATTGAAAATTTGACCTGGTGGTACGAGTCTCTCACCAGAAAGAGAGAACGGGAAAAGAGGTGGTGGGAATATGATAATTTGATAAAAAAAGGGACCTTAGCTAAAGAGTGGACCGCCGGATACACGGTGACGTTGGATAAGTATTCTATTGACTGGACCGAAAGCGCCAAGAGGCAGAAGTTTCCTGAAATTATCGGGCACGAGTCGGAAATAGAGCAAACCGAAAGAATTTTAGCCAGACATGAATATAATAACGTTTTGTTGGTGGGGGAGCCCGGAGTCGGCAGAAAGGGGATTATCCAGGGAATTGTTAGGAAATCGGTTTTTGGACAAAGCCTTCCCGACGTGAACTACAAAAGAGTTGTTGAGCTGGACATGCAGGCCCTCTTGGCGGAATTTTCCAATCCCGAAGACGTAGAAGCCACATTAGATGCCATTTTCCAGGAGGTTGTTTCGGCGGGCAATGTGATTTTGGTGATAGATGAATTCCATAACTTTATAGCCGTAAAACCCGGGCCGGGAATGATAGATATTTCCGGAGTAATTTCTTCCTATCTCCATTTGCCTCAGTTTCAAATTGTGGCTATCACCAGCTACGCCGGACTTCATAAAAACATAGAGCAGAATCCTTCCGTTTTAAATCTTCTTGAAAAAGTGGAAGTAACTGAACTTTCAGAAAAAGAAACCATGCTTGTTCTGGAGAATCTTTCTCTTCGGCTGGAAAACAAATACAATCTTTTTGTCAGCTACCCCGCTTTAAGGGAGATAGTGTCTTTGTGCAAGCGGTATTTAACCGGCAATCCTTTTCCCAAAAAAGCTTTGGATCTTTTGGACGAAGTGATGATTTACGTGAAAAAGTCGGTCAGAGACGGAACTGTTTTGCCCTCGCATGTTGCATCCGTAGTTTCCCAGAGAACCCAGGTGCCGGTGGGCGAAGTCGAAGCCAAGGAAAAAAAGAAGCTTTTGAATTTGGAAGAGCTTATCCACCAAAGAATCATCAATCAGGAAGAGGCAGTCAGAGAAGTATCTACTGCCTTAAGAAGAGCTCGGGCTGAGATGCAAATCAAATCGGCCCCAATGGGAACATTTCTCTTCTTGGGGCCTACCGGAGTAGGGAAAACCGAAACCTCAAAGGCCCTGGCTCAAATATACTTTGGTTCCGAGCAGAAAATGATCAGGCTGGATATGTCAGAATTCCAAGATGTCAAAGATATTTCCCGATTGATTGGCTCTGTTGGAGAAGAGGGATTGCTGACTACCGCCGTCAGGGAAGATCCTTTTTCATTGATTCTTTTAGATGAGTTGGAAAAGGCCCATCCGAATATTTTAAATCTCTTTCTGCAGGTTTTAGATGAAGGATTTTTAACAGACGGCGTTGGCAGAAAAGTCAATTTCAAAAATACAATCATTATCGCTACCAGCAATGCCGGCTACCAGATGATTCTCAAAGCCCTTAAAGAAAAATCCGATTGGCAGGAACTAAAGCAAAAAATGCTCGATTATCTTTTCGAGGCCGGAACTTTTAGGCCGGAATTCATTAATCGTTTTGACGCAGTGGTTATTTTTAAACCTTTAAGCAAGAAAAACCTTTTAGATATTTCCGAGCTCATAATGGTCAAGCTTAAAAAAGGTCTTAAACAAAAAGGAATAGAATTTATCGTCACCGAGCCTTTAAAAGAGAAAATCGTCGAATTAGGATACGATCCCACCTTTGGGGCCAGGCAGATGAAAAGAGTGGTGCAGGATAAAGTGGAAAACGTTTTGGCCTCCGCCCTATTGTCTGGAGAATTAAAGAGGGGCGACAAGGTGGAAATAAATCCAGAATCGTTCTCTCTGATGATTAACCAGCCTTAGATATGTTCGGTTTGAGGGTTTCAATTATTCTGCCAGCCCTTTCCCTCCTTGCCTTGATTGCCGGAGGAGTTTTTGTTTCCACTCAATGGCGTACGGCAGTTTATTATCCAGAAGAACTGGAAAGCGAACCTTCGCTGGAAACAGAGAATCCCGGAATAAATCTTTCACAAGAAATTATTTATAATTCCCTCGAGGAACAAAGCGAGAACGTTAAGGGAATTTATCTTAACGAATTTATTGCCAATTCCAGCCATTCTAAGGCGGTTGCTGTTCGCAAGGAAATAAATTCCCTCCTGGAGGAAACCGAGCTAAACGCGGTAGTCATAGATATTAAAGAGCACGACGGCCCATATATGCCTTTGTCCCTCAAAGACTACCTAAAGGAGCTTCACGAAAAGAACGTTTGGGTAATAGCCAGAATATGCGTTTTCAGGGATTCTTCTCTTAAAGACAGCCATCCGGACTGGTATCTTAAAACTGAGACGGAAAACGGCTCTCTAGAAATTTGGGAAGACGGAGGAGGGGGATTATGGCTGGACCCTAAAGGGGCGGGAGCTCAGAATTATATAATTGATTTTTCCAAAAAAGCGATTGATTTCGGATTTGACGAGCTGCAGTTCGATTATATAAGGTTCCCGTCCGACGGCGACGTCAAGGGCGCCATTTATCCTTTTTACGACAAGAATTCCGAAGAAAAATACCAGGTGATAAGTAGCTTTTTTTCTCGGCTTTCCAATTCCCTTAAAAATTATAACCCCGATATAATTCTTTCGGTTGATTTGTTCGGTTATGTGGCTGCCCATCGCAACTCTACGGAGATCGGCCAGAGGACTTACGACGCCGCCCAAAATTTCGACTATATTTCCTATATGCTTTATCCCAGCCATTTTTACGGCGGGCTTCAAGTCAGCAGGGATGAAAAAAGAGGATTGCCGGGAGCTTACATTCCTTATAACTCAGATGATTTATCAGAAACGGTTTCCGGTAATCCTTATCCCATTGTTGCCAGGTCTATTTTTATAGCCAAAGACTATATAGAATCAATTGGAGCTGCCGCGAAAATCAGGCCTTGGCTTCAAGATTTTGACATTAACAAAGATACAGACAGGGAAATATATTATGATGCCCAAAAAGTGAGAGAGCAGATATTAGCGGCCGAGGAATCGGGCGCCAAAGGTTGGCTGCTCTGGAATCCTTCCGGAGAATACACAAGGGAAGCTTTGAGAAGATAATAAAACAGGAGAAGTAAAATTAAATTAGATATATCAAATGAAAGAGGTTCAGCCTCTTTCATTTTAGTTTGGGTTGCTGCCGGACAATTGTTTTAAAGTGGGAAATAAGGGAACTGTGGATAAAAAGTGGAAAACCTTGGCTATTTTGTTAAGGTAAGGTGGTTGACCCCGTTAGAAATCTACGAAAATGAACGTAAAATTACGATTATATGGATAAGATTTAGCATATATGCCAAAGATTTCTAACGGGGTTGACCGATGTTTGTTTGTGGGTGATAATGTACTTGTAGTGGAAAAATGTGGAAAACTATGGGGATAACAGCGAAAACAGGGGATAACTTGAGCGAAGCGAAACCGAGCACTCAGTTTTGTATGATAATCTGTTCAATATTTAAATTTTATAATTAATTACTTGGGCACGGGGTTGCTCGGTCAAACTGAGCGCTCGGTACTCA
>CAYXYS010000026.1:0-7828 GCA_964469735.1 uncultured Candidatus Saccharibacteria bacterium | reverse complement strand
ATTAGGGAAACAGGAGGAAAGAATAACAGCGAGCTTCGGGAAAAAGGCCTTTTGCCCGCCGTTCTTTACGGTTCCAAAACAGAAAGCCGCGCTATTGCAGTTGATATTAAAGAACTCCAAAAAGCCTATAAAGAAGCCGGCGAGAGTTCATTGATAACCTTAAAGCTCGACAAAAAGGAATATCCCGTTTTAATACATGATTTGCAAACAGATCCAATATCCGGCCAGCCCGTTCATGTTGATTTTTACCAGCCCGACCTGGAAAAGAAGATTGAAGCCAGTATACCCATCATCTTGGACGGAGAGGCTCCGGCAGTAAAAGCTTTGGGCGGGACCCTTTACAAAAATATTTCGGAAGTTGAGGTTAAAGCTTTTCCAAACAATTTACCCAGGGAAATCAGAATAGATATAAGCCAGCTGAACACCCTTGAGGACCATATTAAAATAAAAGACATTAAGGTTGGAGAGGGCGTAGAAATTCTCGGCGAACCGGAGGAAATTATAGTTTCCGTTTCCGCTCCCGAGGATGTTGAAGAGGAACTGGCTAAGCCCGTTGAGGAGAAAGTTGAAGAGGTGGAGAAGGTTGAGAAACCTACTCGCGCAGGCGAGGAAAAGAAGGAGGAAGAAGCTGGGCAAGAAACTGAAGAGCCCAAAGAAGAAAAAAAGGAGTAACTTTAATGTTTTCCCGTTTTTCAAAAATTATTATTATTTGCCTAGTGGCTTCGGTTTTAGTTTTGCCGAAGCTCTTTATTTTAGCCGACATGTCGCCGGCCGAGGAAAGAGCCGCTTTGGAGGAAGAATTGAGGCGACTGGAGGAAGAAATAGCTCATTACGACCAAGAGATCGGAAAAACCGCCCAAGAAAAAGAAACCCTGCAAAACAGAATATATATTCTTCGAAATACCATTCAAAAACTGGAAGCCCAGATATACCAGAGCAATGTCGTAATTAACGATTTAGCCCTGCAGATAAAAGATACCGAAGAATCCATACAAGACACTATTTTAGAAATAGAAAAGGCCAAAGATAGATTAGCTCTTATCTTAAGGACGGTTAACGAAGAAGATCAGCGCCCGCTGTTGGGAATTTTGCTTTCTGAAGGATTCTCAGAGTTTTTCGAGAATTTAGCCGCCCTGGAAGCGCTGAATATTGATAACCAAAAACTTTTAGATGATATCAAATCGCTGAAAGAATACCTGGAAAACCAAAAGGAAAATCTTGATGAAGAAAAAGACAGCACGGAAAAGCAAGTTGCTCTTCAGACCCTCCAAAAACAACAGTCAACCGCTGCCAGGCGGGAAGTGGAGCAGCTATTAAAGATTACCGAAGCCGAATACCAAAGGATTATAAAGGAGAAAGAAAATACCCAGCTTCAAGCCCAGCAGATTCGTTCAAGAATATTTGAATTGATTGGAGTTCCCGATGCCCCGACTTTCGGTGAAGCTTACGAAATAGCAAAATACGTAGAATCCGTTACCGGGGTTAGGCCGGCTTTACTGCTTGCAGTTTTAACGCAAGAGTCCAACCTCGGTAAGAACGTCGGACAATGCTATCTTAAAGATCCCGAGACCGGTGCCGGAGTGGTGGCTTATAACGGCAGGGCGGTAGCTAACGTAATGAAGCCCATGGGCCTGGGAGGCAGAAAAGGGGATGTCGACGATTTTATAGCCATTACCACGGCTTTGGGAAGAGATCCGTTTAACACCCCTGTTTCCTGCCCTATGTCTTACGGATATGGCGGAGCTATGGGACCGGCTCAGTTTATTCCCACTACCTGGGTATTGTATAGAGGTAAAGTTTTTGAAATTACCGGACAAGAGCCGGATCCATGGAGCATTAAAGACGCCTTTTTGGCTGCCGGACTATATTTAAAGAACGGCGGAGCAGCTAAACAAGACTACAACAGCGAATTTAACGCCGTAATGAGCTATTTTGCCGGAGGAGGATGGGCCAGATCAAGCTATAAAGAGATTTATATGAGAGATTACGGATATCCAGTAATGAGGATCGCCGCCAACTACACGGCAGAAATAGCCGAACTGGAGAAATAAAGCGCTTGATTTTTTGATGAATATTCTCTAAATTAATTTAGAACCTTAAAAGGAGGAATTAAGATGGTAATATCCAGGCATTTCCCGGTATTTGAGTATCCTGACAAAGCGCCTCCCCTGAAGCTGGATAAGAAAGAGAAGAACGACCTGGCCATTCTCAATGTGGAGATGGCGACAGCGGCGCGCAAGAAACTGGAGATAATAAGAGGCGCTGCCAGAAGACAGGGAATAATCGCCGACAAGCTGGACGATCTGAAGTCGGAAAGCGGCCAGCCCTTCGTCGAGGAAAAAACCAAGAGAAGCTTTTTCGGCCAGAACTTCAGGATAGCGGTAGTCAGGATGGATGTCTCGATTGCCGAAAAAACTCTCCCCGTCGTTGAAGAAACAGCCTACCTCTGTAAAGCGTTATACTCCTGCGGGGGAGAGAAAGACAGCTGCGGCTGGGTCAAAGGAAATCCCAGGCACGAAAACTACGACGACATCGGACCCCTGTCCGGTTCGGCCGGGGTCAGGTATTATTGCAAGATTTGCGGTAAGCTGATCGGCGAAGACCGGCATACTGTCTCTTAATCAAACCAAAAAGCGGTGTTCTGCACCGCTTTTGTATATAAAATACACGGGTGAAACCCGTGTATTTATTCTATTTCTGATTCGGATAGGGATTTTATAATGGGGTCGATATTGCCGTCCATAATTGATTCTATATTGTGAAAGCTTTTTTTTATTCTATGGTCGGTTACTCTGTCTTGGGGAAAGTTATAGGTTCTGATTTTGTCTGATCTCATGGCGCCTTTGATTTGGGATTTTCTTTTTTCGCCCATTTTTTTCATTTCCTCCTCCTCTTTGATTTCTTTAAGCTTTGCGGCCAAGATTGACATCGCGCTTTCTTTGTTTTGCTGGAGGTTTCTTTCGGTTTGGGAGGATACGGCAATGCCCGAGGGCAAATGGACTATCCTGACGGCAGTCATTCTCTTATTAACGTTCTGACCGCCCGGCCCTCCCGATTTGGAAACTTCCACCTTAAGGTCGGCCGGATTTAAGGTTATTTCGGTCTTTTTGGCTTTAGGAAGGACTGCCACCGAAGCAGTTGAAGTATGGACTCTTCCCGCCTTTTCGGTTTCGGGAATTCTTTGAACCCTATGGACGCCTCCCTCGTACTGCATTTTAGAATAGACATCTCCGTCTTTCAGTTCAAAAGTTATCTGTTTAAATCCTCCCAGCTCGGTGGGTTGGGAATCAAGTGTGGTTATTTTCCATCCCTTGAGTCCGGCATATTTCGAATACATCCTGAAAAGATTGGCGGCGAAGAGGGCTGATTCTTGGCCTCCGGCCCCGGCCCTTATTTCAATAATAACGGCTTCCGGCTTAGCTGTTTCGCTTTCTCCTTTGATTAAGGTGGCAAGCTCGTCGTTTAATATTTTTTCTTTCTCTTGAAGCTGAAAAAGCTCCGATTCCGCTAGAGAAACAAGGTCGGAATCTTCTTGGGCTTTTATTATCTCTTTGTTTTCGGCTATTTTATTTTCCACTTCTTTAATCTCCTCGTTCTTTTGGATTATTTTTTCGAGATAAGCCTTCTTTTTTGAGAGCTCTTCCATTTTTTCCCAATTGGAAATCAGCTCAGGGTCGCTGAGCTGATCGAGTACTTGCTGATATTCCTTTTTTATTTCTTCAATACCGGCCATTGGGAATTATTTCTTCTTTTTCCGAATTTCCTCTTTTCTCTGGAGTCTTTTTCTGAATTTTTCCACTCTACCCATGCTGTCGAGAATCTTTTCTTTGCCAGTATAAAACGGGTGGCACTGCGAGCAGATTTCCACCTCTATTGATTCCTTAGTTGAGCCAACAGTAAAGCTATTGCCGCAAGCGCACTGAACTTTGGCTTTATCGTAGTATTTTGGATGAATATCTTTTTTCATATCTCTTATATTACCAAATCAAACCGAAAAATCAAGAGTATTGGCCCTCAGTCTCCATTATTATACCCTTTAGTTAGTAATTTTAAAAGAAGGGGGTGAGAAAGATGGCGGTTCGTCCTTTACTTTCTTTTAGTCAACCGAGGATTGTTCCCTTGAATTCTCTTTCTTTTATTATATCTTCCAGGTTTTTTAGGTTGGTTCCGTTGGCGACAATCACTTTCATTTTAAATTTTTCAGCTGTTTTGGCCGCTATCGGGTCAAAGGGAGCGTTCATTCCCGGTTTCCATTTTGGCCCTACGAGTTTTCGGTAATTTCCCCAGTTTATTTCTTTAATCGGTTTTGCGTCTTTGTGCTTGCCAATGTCTTTAGTATAGACATAATCTATATTTGAAGCATTAATGATTTTTTTGGATCCAAACCTCTTGGCCAGCAGAACAGCGTCGTAGTCGGTGGAAAATCCCGGCACCCATCCGGAAGCTATATAAAGTTTATACGGCTTGCCTTTAATGGTTTTGTGGGGGCTGTCGAGCACTACCGGATAAGCCTGTTTTTTAAATATGGTTCTCAGCAGGTGAGCGTTTATACGGGTTGCGTGAATCCCTATCCAGTCCTTGTCTTCGTCGGTTATCTTTGATATTTGTTCTGCCGCCGATTGATATTGCCTGGCAGTAGCCCCTCCGCCGGCTACTATGATAAACTTGTAATTTTCTTTCAGTAATTTTAAAATAAAATCCTTAAATCGCTTAAGGAAGGTCACTTGAATTTTTTGAGGCACTATAATAGAACCCCCAAGGGAGATTACTATGGTTTTTTTCATCATTTTAACCTTACCACCCCCCGAATTAATTCTCAAGTTCTTGAGGATTTAACGGGACTTTTCTTTTTTTTGAAAATATGATATAGTACTAATCGAGTAAAAATTATGGCAGAAACCAAACAAAAAGACTTCAAAATAGACGTAGAAGAAATGGCCCAAGCTGGCGTTCATTTCGGACACAAAACTTCCAATATCCACCCCAAAATGGAGCCTTATCTCTTTGGCGCCAGAAGCGGCATTCATATTATCGATTTAGATAAAACCAAAGAGAAGTTGGAAGAAGCCCTGAAATTTATCAGCGATATCGTTTCCGACGGAAAGACGCTTCTTTTGGTTGGCACAAAAGTTCAAATTAAGGATTTAATCAAAAAAACCGCAGAAGAATGCAATCTTCCTTACGTATCGGAAAGATGGCTGGGGGGAACATTCACCAATTTTTCCAGCATTTCGAAGAGAATTGAGCACTATAAAGAACTGGAAAGGAAGAAAAAAGAAGGCGAGCTGGAAAAATATACCAAGAAAGAAAAGGCCAAATTAGACAAGGAATTAGAAAGGTTAACAGTTAAGTTTGAGGGAATAAGGAACCTTGCTGGAATTCCCGAAGCGGTTTTCGTCTGCGACATGAAAAAAGACCAGTTAGCCATATCAGAGGCTAAGGCCAAGGGGGTTAAAATTATCGCTCTCGCCGATACTAACGTTGATCCCGCTCAGGCCGATTATGTTATTCCCGCCAACGACGACGCTTTGTCTTCGGTGGCATATATATTAGGGAAGGTTAAAGAGGTGGTGTTAAAGAATAAGAAGTAAATAAGGTATAATAGAAATATATGACCGACATGGAACAAATTAAAAAGCTCAGAGAAGAAACTGGAGTTTCCATAACCGAATGCAAAAAAGCCTTGGAGCAGGTTCAGGGAAATTTAGACGAAGCTAAAAAGATCTTGAGAGAAAGGGGGGTAGAATTGGCCGGAAAAAGAGCTGAAAAAGAAACCGCCCAAGGAATAGTGGAAAGCTATATTCACCCCAATAAGAGGGTGGGGGTTTTGCTGGAATTGAGGTGCGAGTCGGATTTTGTGGCCAGATCCAAAGATTTTCAAAATTTAGCTCATGAAATTTGCCTGCAGATAGCGGCAATGAAACCCCTTTTCATCAGCGAAGACCAAATTCCCGAAGAGTTTTTAGACGGAGAAAAAAAGATTTATCAAGAGCAAGTAGCCGATTCGGGAAAGCCCCAGAATGTAGTTGAGCAGATAATAGAAGGAAAGCTCAACAAATATAAAGAAAGCGTTTCTTTAATGTCCCAGTCCTGGATTAAAGACCAAGACAAAACTATAAACGACCTTTTTAACGAAACCGTGGCTAAAATAGGGGAGAAAATAGTCGTTAAAAACTTTACTCGCTACGAGATATAGGCAAATGGCAGAAATCATTTTAACTATTCTTTTATTCGTAGGGCTGGGAGGAATTCTTTTGATTGTTTTAAGGAAAATTCCCGTTTTGGCCAGCCTTCCCGAAGATGCCCTTCCCGGAGAACCTTTGGCCGCAAGGCTCAGGAGGCAAGTTGGAAACCTTCCCGGCTCCGATGTTTTCGATTACGAAGTTCATCTCCAAAAAGTTCTTTCTAGGGTAAGGGTTCTCACCCTAAGAACAGAGCAGAAAACCGGAACTTGGCTGGAAAAACTGCGCCAGAAATCCAACCAGAAAAAAAACCACAAGGATAATTACTGGGAGGAGCTTAAAAAGGCCAAAGACGGCAGGTAAATGCCGATGTAGCTCAGTGGTAGAGCAACTGTTTTGTAAACAGTAGGTCGTCGGTTCGAATCCGACCATCGGCTCTCGGCAAATCTAACGGGGTAAATAGGTCGTCGGTTCGAATCCGGCCATCGGCTCACTTGACAGGCGGGTTTGAACCTATATAATAGATAAGTGGACAATTAAGAGGGATATTAATTAGTCTGGATAATAAAATTCAATAGAAAACAAGACACCAAAAGCAAAACCGTGAAGGTACCTAATTGATTGGATGTCTTCACGGTTTTGTTTTCAAGGGCAAAACCCGTACTTTGAAAATAAATCTGAACGAAGTGAAGATGAAACCGAGCACTCAATTTATCTTTAATGATGTGTTCAATACAAGTTGAGGTAAATTGAGTGCTCGGTAGACTCACTATCGTTCGTTTAGTTTTTTAGAGTTGCTTCGACTCTATTCACCCATGTTAAATTCGCGAAAGCGACCATTTAACTGGGTAAACTTTTTGAGAGTTTGATCCTAGCTCAGGATGAACGCTGGCGGCGTGGATAAGGCATGCAAGTCACGGGGGCTCGCAAGAGCAACCGGCAGACGGGTTAGTAACACGTAGATTATCAACCCCATTCACGGGCATAACTAGCCGAAAGGTTAGCTAATTCCCGATAGTTCCCTCACGGGTAAACCCGGCCGAAAGGCTAGGGGGAATGGGATGAGTCTGCGTCCTATCAGCTAGTTGGTGGGGTAATGGCTCACCAAGGCTATGACGGGTAGGGGGCGTGAGAGCGCGACCCCCAACAATGGGACTGAGACACGGCCCATACTCCTACGGGAGGCAGCAGTCGAGAATATTGGTCAATGGGGGAAACCCTGAACCAGCGACGCCGCGTGCGGGATGAAGGCCTTCGGGTTGTAAACCGCTTTTATTAGGGAACAATCTTCGGATGAGTGTACCTAACGAATAAGGGGAGCCTAATTCTGTGCCAGCAGGCGCGGTAATTCAGAATCCTCGAGCGTTATCCGGATTTATTGGGCGTAAAGGGTCCGTAGGTGGTTGGGAAAGTCTCCGGTTAAATACTAGGGCTTAACCTTAGAAGTGCTGGAGATACTTTCCAACTAGAGGGCGTTAGGGGCTGATGGAACGGTTGGTGTAGGGGTGAAATCCGTTGATATCAACCGGAACACCAAAAGCGAAGGCATTCAGCTGGGGCGACCCTGACGCTGAGGGACGAAAGCGTGGGGAGCAAAAAGGATTAGATACCCTTGTAGTCCACGCTGTAAACGATGGATACTAGCT
>CAYXYS010000025.1:0-7951 GCA_964469735.1 uncultured Candidatus Saccharibacteria bacterium | reverse complement strand
ACTGTTGATAATGGCATTGTTGCCCACGAAGGAGTTAGTTATGCCAAGAAGAAAATAAGCAATGTTGAAATTCAGTCTAATGGCCGGATGTATTATTACAAAAATTATTGCAAACGCCTCATTGAAGCCGGCGTTAATGTTTTTGTTGTTTCTTTTTATTCTCCGTTTGAGGACGTTCATGACCGGATTATGGGAGTCAAGGGATCTTATCGGCAAACATTGCAAGGATTGAGGAACCTTAAAGATCTTGGCCAAACGGTCAAAATAAATATCGTTATTTTAAAGTTTAATTATAACCACTTGGCCGCTCTAGTCAGATTTTTGTTGGACCTCGACGTTAAAGAATTCCGTTTTATTTACGTTACTTTGGAGGGGAATGTTCTTAAGAATCCCGACAGTATTGCCGTCAGCATGAGCAAAGCGGCTCCCTACCTAATAGAAGCCTTAAAAATAGGGACAAGGAAAGTTCCTTGCCACGTTTATAATATGGTTCCCTGTTTGTTGCCTGGATACGAAAAAAACATCAACGACGTTATGCAGTCAGACACCTATTTGAGAGGGCCGGATTTCGAGTGCTCTATCGATGAAAATAGAAAGAAAATGAAGGTCAAATCGCCGCTTTGCAAGGACTGTAAATACAATAACGAATGTTACGGAGTTTGGAAGAACTATGCTGATTTTTTCGGCTTAAAAGAATTGAAGCCGGTGAAAAGGCGCCATGCCAAGAAGTAAAATAAAAAAAACAGTTATATTCCTCGGCTACATTTGTAATAATAAATGCGTTTTCTGTATTAATTGGGACAAAAGGAATATTCCCGGCGGCAGTTTTCAGGAAATAAAAAGGGAGATGGCTGACGCAAAAAAAAGAGGAAGCACCTATATCGAGTTCGTAGGGGGAGAGCCCACGGTCAGGCCGGATATTTTAGACTTGATAAGATTTGCCAAAGAGCTTGGATTTAAAACCATAATGATGGCTACAAACGGCCGAATGTATTCTTATAATAATTTTGCCAGGAAAGCGCTTGAGGCGGGGTTAAATAGTCTGGTTTTTTCTATTCATGGACATACAGCTGAACTTCACGATTCTTTAACGCAGGTTCCCGGCAGTTTTGACCAGCTAAAAAAGGGATTAGAAAATATTAAAACGCTGATTGAGGAAATGGGCGTTAATGTCAGTTTGGGCAGTAATACCTGTATTGTTAAGCAGAACTACAAGCAGTTGCCGAAAATAGGGGAGTATATTAAAAATTTAGGCATTGATAACTCCGAATTTATTTTCGTTGATCCGAATTACGGCGCTGCTTTTGGAAAGTTTTACCAGCTTGTTCCCAAAATTTCTTTGGCTGCTCCCTATATAAGGAAATGTTTGGATATCGGGAAAGAAATCGGAGCCGCTCATTGGCATATTCGCTACGTGCCCCTATGCTATTTTACCGATTATTTGGACCAAATCAGCGAACTGCAAGAAGTGGCCACTTTCAAAACGGAGCATATTGCTCCCGACTTCTATAATCCCAATGCGGAGGAGGGGAGAAGAACCGTGGGCCGGGCTAAAACCAAAAAATGCGCTGGCTGCAAACTTTTTAATATCTGCGAGGGCATTTGGAAAGAATATTTGGCGCGGTATGGTGATAAAGAATTAAAAATAATTAAATAAAAAATATGGCGGAAATTCAAAAAAAAGAATATATCATTATTTACAAAAGCTTGGAGCACTTTGAGGTTCTGGGTTTCGTAGAGGCGGTTTCTATGGAAGAAGCGAAAGCTTTAGCCCAAAATAATTTATTGGAGGAGGCAAAAGAATACAAGGTAGCTGAAGCGGAAATTGCCGAATTGAATAATTTGGATAAGATTTATTTTAACGTCTTTTGACGAGCGCTAATTTTATGGCCGATATTTGCATTTGGAACAGATGCAACAATAACTGCATAATGTGCACCAATCCGGTGACTTTTCGAGATAAAAATGATTCTCTTCTTTATTCAAAAGAAGCGGTTATTTCGCGCCTTGAAAGCCATAGGGCAAGATACCTGGTCGCTAGGGAAAATATAAACTTAACAGGAGGGGAGCCGACGATTCACCCCGAATTTTTGGCTTTAGTCAAGGAAGTCAGAAATATGTTTCCAGATAATAAAATAGTTATGGCCACCAATGGCCGGATGTTTAGTTATCCCTTGTTTGCCAAGCAATACTTGGCTATGGATAACTTGTCGATAGAGGTGGCCATTCATGGTCCGAATCCCAAGCTTCACGATGCGATTACAAGAGTTAAGGGAAGTTTCGAGCAGACGGTAGAGGGGGTGCATAATATTTTAAAATACCGCAATTCCTCTCAAGAGCTGGAGCTGAGGGTGATCATAATAAAACCCAATCAAAAATATATAAGCGACATTCTAGATTTCATAAAAAAAGAATTTCCTTCCGTCGACAGGGTAATTTTAGTTTTTATGGAAATGGAGGGTTTTGCGGAAAAGAACTTCAAAACCGTCGGTTTAAGTTATAGCGAATTCAAGCCCCGGCTGTCCCAGTTCAAAAAATGGGCTGAGGGGCTGCCCGAATTGCGCCTTTATCATTTTCCTTTGTGCGTTTTGCCACCGGAAATCTGGCCTTACGCCTGGAGGACGCTAAGGGGAAGCGAAGTTACTTTTCTGAAAAGCTGCCGTAACTGCCTTTATAAAAAATACTGCCTGGGGATACATAAGGATTATTTAAAATTAGTGGGCGGGAAAGAATTTAAGCCGATAAAAGAAAAATTTGAAATTAAAAAGCGGGATTTCTTCCATAATCCCATTATTGGAATAAAGAAATAATTTTATGAACCTCAATTTCTTTTTTCTTGTTCCTCTTCTTTTTGTGGGCATCATTTGCAGCTATACGGATATAAGATACGGAAAGATTAAGAATAAATGGCTGATTGCGGGATTTGTCTGGGCCTTCCTGCTTTATCTGTTTCTTTTTTTATACGCCCTTTTATTTGATCAAGGAGGAAATATAGCGTATTTGGGTGAGATGGCTCTTAACGGCATCGTGGCGCTGATAGTTGGGTATTTTTTTTGGAATTTTGGCTTGCTGGCAGCTGGTGACGCTAAGCTTTTCGCGCTTTACGCTTTTTTAATTCCCCATAGTTTTTATGCTAATACTTATTTCCCGGTTTTTCCGTCCCTTATTTTATTGGTAAACGTTTTTATTCCTCTAGTGATATTTTTAACCATTAAGGCATTAATTTTCGGGTTTAAAATATTAATAGACAAAATAAAAAATTTGGGCTTTTCCGCCCTTAAGATTGATCCGGGGGAGTTGGTCAAAAAGCTTCCAGGATTTTTGCGCATTTATGTCGCTTTTGTTTTAATGATGGTTATAATCCAATTAGCCAAGCAGAAAGTAAGTCAATCTTTTGAAAACTTTGACCAAATTGTTTCGCCGGTTTTCTTATTTTTATTCCTCTTTTTTGTTTACCGAATTTTATTTAAGATTATCTCTAAAAATAAAATTGTTGGCATGTTAATAATGGCAGCGGGCGCGGTATCGGTTTTATATTTGCTTTCCAGCGGTCAGGTCGCTTTTTTACTGAATATCTTAAAGCTGGCTTTAGTATTTATGGTGTTAATCGGCTTTACCTGCAGGATTCTCAATTTTTATATCGAAAAGAAGGAGGTTGGGAGCATGGAGGCGAGAGATCTTAAGGAGGGAATGTTTTTGGGTCGGGGAGAGTTTAAGGGAGAGTTGGAGAAAAAAATAGGTCCGGTCGGGAGGGCCGGGCTGAGTCAAGAACAGCTGAAGGCCATAAAGGACTCTCTCGGAAAAGACGGAAATAAAGAAGTAAAAGTTTACAAAACTTTTGCTCTTGCTCCCTTTATCTTTATTGGAGCTTGTTTCACTATTATCTTCCGCGATTCTGTTGTGGGGGTGGTTGTAAAATTGTTCACTCTTGCGGCCAGTATGATATAATATTTTAAGAGGTCGAGTAAATATAAAATTAAAATAATTATGCAAAAATTTTCAATAATTTTAATCTTCTTGCTTGTTATCGCCTTAGCGGTTGTTTCCGTGCTTTATTTCGACGCTCGAAGCGAAGTTCCCCAAATGTCCGGAGAGGTAACGGAAGAGGAGAATTCTGCCCCTGATTTTTGGGAGTTAACCGATTATCCCAACAATCTTATCGAAGGCACAGTAGTAAGTTCGGATTTAGAGGGTTCGGGCACCATAACAATCAGCGCAGAGGCTTACAAGATAATTTCCGATGCCGGCAACTTAGAGAAAGTCATCAGAGTTAACGAAGGCACGGAATTTATATTCCACGAGGTTACTCCGGAATCCGACCGCCAAATGCAGCCCAGCGAGATTCAAGAGGGGGACTTTATAGTGGTGGCTACAGAAGAGTCTGTCAGGGAGGAAATAATGTCTCGCACCGCCTTTACGGCCACAAGGATTACAAAAATAAGAGTTGAATGAGGAAAACTTTCTTACTTTTATTTCTATTTATTTTCTGCCTGTCTTTATTGCGGGCAGGCATTGCCTCTGCTGAAATTTCAGCAGATGGTTGCGTGACCTGGGATCCTTATTGCACGGGATCCGGTAGTGATGCGGCCGTCAATTTTAATTGGGGCGCTCTTGCGCAGGAAGACATAAACGAATTTATTAGCGGATGCGCTCTTCAATCTGTGAGTTATGCGGTGGAAATAGTCGGCGAGAGCACTGTCGGGGTGGGCGGCCTTACAAGTTATACTTGGGATCCTCTGGAAGCCGATACAGCCTACACTTGGAGAGTAAGATCCGATTATCGATGCGGCATAGTTTATATGTCCGGATCTTTATATTCTAAATATTATTCGTTTAATACTCCGGAATGCAATCAACCTCCCAACCAGCCATCAACCATCTCTGAAGAAAATTGGAATTATTGCAGCATTAAGGGAGCCGCTGTTCCAACTTTCGAGTGGACATATTTTGATGCTGACGGCGATCCGCAACAGGCTTATGAGATAAGGATAAACGACAGCCCCTATGAAGAAGGTTTTCCCCCAGAGCCAGGCCCGGGAGAATTTACGGATTCCGGAGGAGCTAGTACTTCTTTTGCCCCCATGCCTTCTGAATGGTCGGCTTGGATGAATTGGAGCACTAACTATTGGTGGATAGTCAGGGTTCAAGACAATAGAGGAAGTTGGTCTGAATGGTCAGACCAGAATCCGTTCAGGACCGCTAACCACTCTTTCCCGTGGGTGGATTTTTCTCCCAATCTCTTAAATCCGGTTGTCGATGAGGTGGTGGAATTCATACAAAATCAATCCGGCGTCGCTGAAACTCTGTGTTACGACGGGGGAAAGCATTTGTGCGAAGCTGATCCGAATGTTAGTTACGAATGGGATTTCAGCTACAATTCCGACGACGGTTTTATTGCAGACTCTTTTGATAAGGGAAACACTACTACCAGCTATACCGTTGTTGAGCCAATAGAGATCAGGTTGAAGGTGACGGACAATACCCTTTTGGGATCTGATAAGTCTTGTACCGGAAGCGAAATGATTAACGTTGAATTTCCATTGCCGGAATACGAAGAGGTTTCTCCCGCTGTATTTCTTAAAAAAGCTTTGGTTAATTTATTCGACTTTTTTAAAGGATTCGTTCTCCTTTCAAGCCTGGAGGGCTGAAATTACTCGGCGCCGGCCGGGGTTTGCATTTTTTTTGCTTTTCTGTTAGATTAGTAGTCAGCATGCCCGGTAGTGAAAATTCGACAACCCTGGAGTTGCGAGCAATTTACCGGGCACGCAATGGAGAATAAGCCAATTATTAATTAAAAAGCGGCAGTTCAATTAATCGGGTTAAGCAACTGTCGAATTTCTACTACCGGGTATGGCAGTTCCAAAGCAAAAACACACAAAATCGAGAAGGAACAAGCGAAGAATGCACCTCTATTTAGAAGAGCCGGCCTTGTCTGTTTGTCCCAAGTGCAAAAAGCCCGTGCTTCCCCACACCGTTTGCCAGAACTGCGGCTACTATAAAGGAGCCGAAGCAATAGACGTAATGAAGAAGATGACCAAAAAGGAGAGGAAGCAAAAAGAAAAAGAGATGAAATCTCAGGAAGGGAAAGAAGAGAAAGAAGCTCCTCGGGAAAATGCGTCCTGGGAGGCTTTATCTAAAAAATAAGGATAATAAATTATCCAAATAATCGCTTCGTTCGGTTAAAATAAAAACAAGTTTTAATTTTTCCCTCACTAGCAATTATAATCTCATGGCCTCTCGTCACCTTTCTCGCTCTATAGTCCTTCAGTCCCTCTACGAGTGGGATTTTTCTGGTAAAAAGACGGAGGCATTGGAAAAGATAATAGAAAAGAATATTGAAGAATACGGCCCCGGACTTGAAAATGCCGATTTTATCTGGAATTTGGCAAAAGGGATAATGGGGCACATTTCCCAGATCGATAAAATTATCGAGAAGGCGGCTCCGGAGTGGCCCATTGAGCAAATCACCATTGTCGATCGAAACGTTTTAAGGATAGGGCTTTATGAACTTCTTTTCGGCAATAAGGAAGAAGTTCCTCCAAAGGTTGCCATTAACGAGGCCATAGAGCTTGCCAAGAACTTCGGCGGGGAAAGTTCGGGAAAATTTATCAACGGGGTTTTGGGCACGGTTTACAAAGAGATTGAGTAGAGCGAAACTGAGCACTCAGTATTATAATATAAATTTAAGTAATAATAAGCACAGACATCCAGTATTAGTTATATAGACACTATAGCTGAGGCTGAGTGTTCGGTGTTCACTACGTTCACATGCATGATTTTTCCAAGCTTGAGAAAAAACTGAAAATAAAGTTTAAGAGCAAAGATTTGTTGACACAAGCCTTTGTTCATAGGTCTTATTTAAACGAAAACCCGGACCTAAATTTTTCCCATAACGAGAGATTGGAGTTTCTGGGCGATGCCGTTTTGGAGCTGGTGGTAACGGAATATCTTTTCAAAAAATATCCCGACAAGCCGGAAGGGGAGCTGACTTCCTGGCGGGCCGCCCTGGTCAACGCCAAAATGCTCTCCGAGGTAGCCCAAAAGCTGGAGTTTAATGATTTTCTGCTTTTATCCAAAGGAGAATCGAAAGAAACCGGTAAGGCCAGGCAGTTCATCCTTGCCAATACCATGGAGGCTTTTATTGGCAGCTTGTATTTGGACAGAGGTTTTGAGGCCTGCCGGAAATTTATAGAAGGAAGCGTAATTGCCGAGCTTCCCCGGGTTTTTGAGGATCGTTTATTCAGAGACGCCAAGTCGCTTTTCCAGGAGAAGGCCCAGGAGAAAGTTGGAATTACCCCTACTTACAAAGTTTTGAAGGAATGGGGGCCCGACCATGCCAAACATTTCATTATCGGAGTGTTTTTAAGGAACGAACTGGTAGCCGAGGGGGAGGGCTCTTCCAAGCAGGAAGGCGAAGAAGAGGCAGCCAGAAAGGCCCTTGAGATTAAGGGCTGGTAGTTGACTAAAGCTTAAATTTAAGTAAAATAGTATATATGTTAGTAATTCGCTTATTAAGGAGGGGAAAAAAGAATCAGCCGACTTACAAAATAGTGGTCACCGACAAAAAAAATCCACCCAGGGGTGGCCGTTTTGTGGAAGAGGTCGGATTCTATAATCCCAAAACCAAAGAGAGAGTATTGAAAAAAGAAAGAATTCAATACTGGATTTCCCAGGGAGTAAAACCCTCCGATACCGTTTATAATATGCTGGTTAGCGAAGGTATAATTGAAGGCGGAAAGAGAGACGTCCACAAGAAATCTAAAAAAGAAGCTCCAGCTGAATCCGCAGAAAAACCAGCTGAAAAAGTAAAATCGGAAGCAGCTCCCGAACAGCCCGCTGAGCCAGCTCCGAAAGAAGAAGCTCCCGAGGTAAAGCCCGAAGAAAAACCGGCGGCAGAGGCGGAAGAAAAGAAGGAAGAAGCTCCCGCAGAACAGAAACCCGAAGAAGCTCC
>CAYXYS010000024.1:0-8592 GCA_964469735.1 uncultured Candidatus Saccharibacteria bacterium | reverse complement strand
TAAATACCTAGATTCTAAAATTCTTAAAGCGTTAGGGGTCAGCTTGGTCCTCACCTGATGGTTAAGCAGCCACCATTTTGCTTCCCGTATTTCCGTTCTCTTCCTTCGATAGTTGTGATAAGCCTCTGCAGTATCGGTAAGACCTTCTTTTTTGAAAACTTCTTCGACTATATCCTGTATCTGCTCAACCTCGGGAATTTTTCCTTCCAATTTTTCATTGAGCAGAGAAATTACCTTGTCTGCAAGGCCTTCGGCCAGCTCCTCGCTCTTGCCGGTAGCAATTAAAGCCTTGGAAATGGCGGAGGCAATCTTGCCTTGGTCCCAATCGACCACTCTGCCGTCCCTTTTTCTTATTTTATTGAATTTGCTTTCTACCATTTTTGTTTGATTGACGCGTTAATCATTATTTCCGACTTTCTGATAAAAAAATCCTTTCAAGCGCAAAAGGAAAATTTAAACATTATTACATTT
This sequence comes from uncultured Candidatus Saccharibacteria bacterium, assembly GCA_964469735.1. GTDB lineage: Bacteria > Patescibacteriota > Minisyncoccia > Minisyncoccales > MHMH01 > JACOYH01. Next base: position 8,121 of record CAYXYS010000024.1, on the reverse strand, counting down.
TACTCCCAAAAAAAGACAGGGTCAAACCCTGTCAACCTTCCTATAATTTGGGACTTATCCACAAGCCCCCGTTCCTTATTTCTGGCCAAATCCGGTGGCAATAACCGTAATTTTCATCTCTCCCTTTTGGAGTTTTTTGTCATTGACCGCTCCGAAAATCACTTTTGCTCTCGGGTCGGCTTTCTCCGTGATAATTTCTGCCGCTTCGTTTATTTCATTGAGGCTTAAATCGTCTCCACCGCTCACATTAAAGAGTATTCCCTTAGCTCCCTTAATGGAAAAATCAAGCAAAGGGGAATTTATGGCCAAGCTGACGGCTGTTTCCACTCTCCTTTCTCCCTTAGCCCTGCCCATTCCAAAAAAAGCCGAACCGGAATTCCGCATAATCGTTTTTACTCCGGCAAAATCAACATTTATGATTCCCGGAAGAATAATTAAATCGGTAATTCCCTGAACAGCCTGCCTTAAAACTTCGTCGCAAGTCCAAAAGGCTTCGGTCAAGGTCTTGTCTTTGTTTCCTTGCAAGAGCACTTTGTCGTTGGGAATTATTAAAAGGGTATCCACTTTGCTTTTTAAATTCTCCAGCCCTTTCTTTGCTACTTGCGATCGATAACTTCCCTCAAAAGAAAAAGGCGTAGTTACAACTCCCACCACCAAAGCTCCCAAGCTTTTTGCTATTTCGGCAACCACGGGAGAAGCGCCGGTTCCCGTTCCTCCTCCTAAGCCGCAAGTAATAAAAACCATATCCGCTCCCTGAAGGAGCCGGGTGATTTCCTCTTTGCTTTCTTCAGCTGCCATTCTTCCCACTTCCGGATTCATTCCCGCTCCCAATCCTTTGGTAAGATTTCCGCCTATTCTAAGCTTTTGGTCGGCTTTGGTTTTTTTGATGTCCTGGCCGTCGCAGTTGATTACCGCCAAGTCCACTCCTTGGATTTTGGCCGTTACCATCCTGGAAACGGCGTTAGAACCCGCTCCGCCCACGCCTACGACTTTTATTTTAGCGCCGTAATTCACCCCGTTAGAAGTCGTCATTATACAGTTCTGGACTGATTTCTGACAGACTTTGGTTATTGATTGTATCCCCGTTATTGCCTGGCAGAAAAAATTAACTTAATTTTTTCTGTCTTAGACTTCTAACGGGGTTCATGGAATAAAGTTTTGGAAGATTCTTTTAATTTTTTTGGCCACTCCGCTGGAAATATGCGGCATACTAGAACCTTCTTCGTCCTCAAGATCGGCCGCCGACAAAACCAGTCCGGAAGCCGTGCTCCACAAGCTGTCGTCTTCAATTCCCCCCAACCCTTGAACTTTTCCTATTCTAACGGGCAGTTTTAATTCTTTTTTGGCCAGCTCCACCATTTTGGGAAGCTTGGAGCCTCCTCCGGTTAAAACTATGCCGGCGGGCAAAGGACCCTTAAGAGGGATTCTTTTCAGTTCTTTTTGAACCTGGTCTAATATCTCGCATACCCTGGCCTCTATTATTTTTACCAGCATTTTATGCGAAAAAACCAAAGCATCTCCGTTTCCTTCTTCTTCGGGCAGTTCTATCTTTTCTTTCTTCCTCCCGCCTGTCCAAATGCAGCTGCCAAACTCTTTTTTTATCTGCTCGGCCAGCTCGACGTCGGTTTTTAGCCCTATGGCCAAATCATTGGTTATCCTTTCAGAACCCACCGGAAAGACGGCGGCGTGCACCAAATCTCCCTCTTCATAAACAGCCATATCGGTAGTGCCGGCTCCAATGTCCACCAAGCAGACTCCCAGTTCTTTTTGCTGAGGAGTAAGAATTGACCTGGAACTGGCCAGTGCCGAGGGAATGACTTCTTGGATTTGAAAACCGGCGCTTAAAACAGCGCTGGTAAGATTTTTTAAAAATGGAGAAAAAGCGCAAAGGGCCAGAACGTCAACCTCCAACCTCAGTCCCTGCATATCGTAAGGCTCTTTTATATTACCCTGGCCGTCAACAATGAATTCTCTTGGAAATATGTTGAGTATCTCCCGGTTAGAAGGAAGAGAAAAAGCCTGAGAAGCCTGAATAACTCTATTAACATCCTCCTCGGAAATCTTTTGGTCCGCTCTTGAAACTACTACTGTGCCATGCGAAGGAGTGGAAAAAATATGGCTTCCTCCAATATTGGTATATACGTCTTCTATCTTATAACCCGTTTGAGCTTGCAGCTGCGAAAGCGCTTCGCTGATGCTTTTTGAAACTTGGTCTATTTTAAAAACTACTCCCCTTCTAACCCCGAAAACCGGCGTGTTAACCTGCCCTATTATCTCTAAGGTATTGGTTTCGGGATCCCTGGCCACGGCTATCGCCTTTATTGAGCTCGTTCCGATATCCAGGCCGGCTATAACGTGGTTTCTAGCCATAAAACTTTAAGACGTTAATAATTCTTTGACTATTTTTGAAACTAAACCGCCGTCAGCTTTTCCTTTTACTTTTGGCATAAGCTGGCCCATGACTTTCCCAATATCCTTTTGGTCTTTTGCTCCGGTTTGATCAATCGCTTCCTGAACCAGCTTTTTTACTTCCTCCTCTGAAAGCTGCTCGGGCAAATATTTTTGGAGAATTTCCGTTTCCTTTTTTTCTTTTTCCGCCAAATCGGTTCGGCCAGCTTTTTCGTACTCCCGGGCGGATTCTTTCCTTTTTTTGACCTCGGAAAATATCACATCAATAACTTCTTCGTCGGAAAGACCGCTTTTTTCGGCCAATTCTTTTTCTTGCATGTTGGAGTTCTCCTTGCTTACTTTATACCTCTTTTCCTTCTCTTTGTTTAAAAGGGCGGCTGTCAGCATTCTTAAAACGGAAACCTTAAGCTCTTCCTTCCCCTTAAAGGCTTCGTTTAGATCCTTGTTAATTTGCTCTCTTAGGCTCATTATATTTTTCCCAGTTTTTTTAATTTGGCGTACTCTTTTCTCAGCTCTTCCTTCCTGAGAGCAGCTCTCTTCTTGGCGGTTTCGCTTTTATTCCTTTGGTGGAAGCGATTCTTCCTGGCCCTAATCAAAATCCCGGCCTGCTGAACGCTCCTCTGGAAGCGTCGAACCAAAGATTGAGTGTTTTCTTTGTCTTGTTTTTTTACTTTTAGCGTCATAATGATATTTTTTAAGAAATCGGTTTAATTTCTTCGGAAAGCGGCGCACCTCCGATTAAATGAAGATGAAGATGGTCCACCTCCTGCCCTCCGTATTTGCCGACCCTGATTAACAATTTGTAGCCGTTCTGGGAAATCTCCAGGTCTTCGGCTATTTTTCTGGCTGAAAGAATAATTTCTCCCATCAGACTTGCATCTTCTTCCTGCAGTTCGGCAACGCTTTTGATGTGCTTCTTGGGAATCACTAAAACGTGTACCGGAGCTATTGGATTAACATCCTTAAAAGCAATAACGTTATTGCTCTCAAAGAGAATTTCAGCCGGTATTTCTTTTTTGGCTATTTTGCAAAAAATGCAGTCTTCCATACGCCTTACTTTAATCTTTTTTTAATCTCTACTACCGCCTTATCCAGCTTGACCGAGTCTTGTTTGCCTGTTTTCATATCCCTTATCAAAACGGAGTCTTCCAAGGCTTCTTTTTGTCCGATTATCAAGGTATAAGAGACTCGGCATTTGTCGGCAATTCTAAGCTGGGTTTTTAAAGAATCCCTGCCGAACGATTCGGCTACGGGAATTTTAGCTTTTCTTAATTCCTCAAACAGCTTTAAGCTTTTTCTTTTGGCAAGCCCTCCAAGCTGAGCCAGGAATATTTCCCTTCCCTGCTGCTGAAGAGAAGGCTCCCTCTTGGTTCTCGCTTTCAAAGTTTCCACTATTCTTTCCACTCCGGCAGCTGCTCCGCAAGCGGGCGTATCTTTTCCTCCAAGCAATTTGACCAATCCGTCGTACCTTCCTCCACCCACCAAAGAGCCCATCCTTTCTCCTTCTTCTGTTTCTTCGAATATTTCAAAAACGGTTTTCGTATAGTAATCCAGCCCTCTTACCAAGTATGGATTCAAACGGTAGGGCAAGTCAAGCTCATCTAAGAACTCCAATACTTCCTTGAAGTGGGATTTGCAGGACTCACATAGGTGGTCAACTATTTGGGGAGCCTGGGCTTTCACCGGTTGGCATTTTTCTTCCTTACAGTCCAGCACCCTCAAGGGATTTTGCTTTATCCTTCTCCGGCAATCGGCGCACAAAGAGCTTTCCCTGGATTTAAAATAGCTGGATAAAAGCTTTTTGTAGTAAGGGCGGCACTGGCTGTCGCCAATGCTGTTTATTTCTATAACCAGATTTTTGAATTTGAGCTCTTTGAGTATATTGTAAAAAATTTGAATGAGCTGAGCGTCCATCACCGGATTCTGTTCTCCAAAAACCTCTAAATTAAACTGGTGGAACTGGCGGTACCTGCCCGCTTGGGGCCTCTCCGATCTGAAAAGAGGGCCAAAGGAATAGAATTTCAGGGGTTGGGGCAAATTGAACATGCCGTGCTCGATATAGGCCCTGGTAACGCCGGCAGTGAACTCCGGCCTCAAAGCCAAATAATCCCCGCCCCTGGTCCTCAAGACGTACATTTGTTTTTCGACTATATCCGTAGACATCCCTACTCCCTTAGAAAAGAGTTCTGCCTCCTCGACGATAGGAGTTTCTATCTTCTCGAATCCGTAAAATCCGGCCACCAAAGAGGCAGTATTGTAAAACTTCTGGAGATAAGGCTGGTCTTCTGGAAGTATGTCGTGCATTCCGGTTGGCGCTTGGAATTTGGGAGGTTTAGCCATAATTAGTATTGGGGGGCTTCTATTTTCGCCATAGCGGCAATTGGCCAGGCCCTTAAGAAAACCCTGCCGATTATATTCCCCTCGGGCAATGGGCCCCATCTGCGAGAGTCTGAAGACACGGCTCTGTTGTCGCCGAGAACAAAATATTCATTGTCATCCAAGCGGATTTCCAAATCGCCGCTGGTTCTGTACGATTTTGGCAAATAATCCGATTCGTCTAAAACTTGAGGGATGCCGTCCGTATATATAGTAATCTGCCCGTCTTCTATCACAACGGTTTCCGTGGGCAAGCCCACTATCCTCTTAATGTACTTTTGCGAAGGGTCGTTGGGATAGCTAAAAACTATCGCTTCTCCCCTTTGGGGTTCTTTAAACTGATAAGTTATTTCGTCTACTATCAAATAATCGCCGTCGTAAAAAGTCGGCTCCATACTTTGCCCTCTCACGAAAAAGGGCTGAAAGACAAAATAGCGGATAGGGACGACTATTAGCAAGGCAATTATAACAATTTTGGAGACTTCCCAAATAAAGAAAAGAAAATTTCTCACCCCGTTAGAAGTCGTCATTATACAGTTATCGACTGATTTCTGACTGACTTTTGTTATTGCTTTTACCCCGATAGCGCCTGGCAGAAAAAATTAACTCCTAATTTTTTTGTCTTAGACTTCTAACGGGGCCATATACTTTTCTAATTATACTCAAGTTTATGCTAAAATACAAGTACTATGAAATTAATCATCGGCCTGGGAAACCCGGGCGAAAAATACGAGAAAACCCGGCACAACGCCGGATTTATGGCCATAGAAGAATTAAAGGAAGACAAGCCTGAAGGAAGCGTTCTGGCCAAACCCAAAACGTTCATGAACGACTCCGGCAAAGCCGTCAAGGAACTGGCGGACTATTACGGAACCAAGCCTCAAGACCTCTGGATAATCCACGACGATATCGATCTGCCATTGGGCCAATACAAAATATCCGAAGGCCAGGGATCGGCCGGCCACAAAGGCGTGCAATCCATCATCGACCAGCTGAAAACCAAGGATTTCAAGAGAGTCCGCATAGGAATTTGTCCCGCAGCCGGCAAACCGGAAAACGTCGAAAATTTCGTATTGAAAAAATTCGACAAGGAAGAAATAAAAGAATTAAAGGAAGTGTTTAAGAGAATAGCCGAGGAAATAAAAAACCGGGATTAAACTGATTAAATCCCGATTTTTGTTAAGCTGATTGAGGCGAAACCTCGATCGCTTAAGTACCGGCCTTTATTTTTTTAATAATCTGGCTTTCTCTGATTTCCCTCTCCTTGCCCTGCTCGGTAATCACCGTAAAAAATCTGATGTCGGGTCTTTTGTAAAAATCGTAGTCTATTATCTGGCCTTTTACATCTTCCCTGGATTCTTCGTCTTTAAACAGTATATTGTCTCCGACGGAAAAAAGCTTCAATCTACCCATTACATCCTCCTTATCTTTAATTTGACAAAGAACCTAATACCATTTTATACTTCCTCTGAATGGAATTGTCAAGGAAGGAAACGGATACAGTTTTAATAGCCAGTATCACCCCCTACTTTTTGGAAAAGGGGAATTTTTGGTTTGAAGAAAACTTCAAAAAAATAATCGAGGCGAGAAAAACCCAGTCATTTTTCGAAGACAACCTGCTTCTTCTTGAAAAAAACCAGCAGTTGAATTTTTCCCAGTTACTGAGAAGGCTGGACGAAATGGGATACGAGGTAGTCCAACAAGTCGCAGCTCCCGGAGAAATTTCCAGACGGGGCGGAACCATTGACGTGTTTCCTTTAAATTTAAATCGGCCGGTTAGGATAGGATTTTACGGAAATACCCTCGAAAGCCTGGAATGGCTGCCCATAGAAGTGGAAGAAAAGGAGGCTAGAAAGAGATTGAAAAAAAAGCTGAAAAACCAAAAGATATATTCGAAGCTGGGCGCATTGAAGCCCGGAGATTACCTCGTCCACCTCGACCACGGCATCGGTATATATCAGGAAGAAACAACTCTGGATGAAAAGAGATACCATGTTCTCCGGTACGCGGCCGGCGACCGGCTTTACGTTCCCAAGGAATTGGAAAGGAAGCTATCCAGATACGTTGGTTTCACAAAACCCTTGGTCTCAAGGCTGGGATCTTCAATTTGGGGAAATACCAAAAGAAAAATCAAAGAAGAAACGGAAAAGCTGGCTGCTGAACTTCTCTCTATTTACGCCAAAAGGCAAATTGCCACCCGCCCCGCCTACTCCAGAGATGAAGAGCTGGACGGGAGAATAAGGGAAACTTTTCCTTATATCGAAACTCCCGACCAAATCCAGGCGATAACCGACATCGACGGGGATCTGGAGGAATCGGATCTGCCTATGGACAGAATAATCTGCGGAGACGTAGGCTTTGGGAAAACGGAAATTGCCCTAAGGACCCTAATGAAAGCAGTCAACGGCGGCCGCCAGGCGGCCATGATATGCCCCACCACCATCCTTGCCTCCCAGCACTTTCAAAACTTCCAATCCCGATTGGCCGGATTGCCGGTAAAAACAGCTTTGATGAGCAGGCTCCAATCCAGGGCAGAACAGGAAAAAATCGTAGCTAAATTAAAGTCGGGGGAAATCGATATTGTAATCGGCACCCACCGGCTGCTCTCTTCCGATATAGGATTTAAAAACTTGGGAATCTTGGTAATCGACGACGAGCAGAAATTTGGGGTGGAACAAAAGGAAAAACTGAAAAAGATAAGGCCGGGACTGGATATTCTTTCACTTTCTGCCACCCCCATTCCCAGAACCCTCTACCTAGCCCTCTCTTCTCTGAAAAATATAACTGTAATTAAAACTCCTCCCCTAGAAAGACTGCCCGTGAAGACTTTTATTAAGCCCTGGTCAAAAAAGATAATTAAAAAAGCTATTTTAGAAGAACTTCAAAGAAAAGGCCAAATTTACTATCTATGCAACCGCGTGGAAACCATTGAGGGAGCCGGGAAATTGCTTAAAGAATTAGTGCCGGAGGCCAAAATAGGAATAATCCACGGGAGGATGTCTGAGCGCCAAATGCTAAAAACCATGGATCGGTTCCGGACCGAAGAAATAGATATACTGGTGGCCACCACGATAATTGAAAACGGGCTGGACTTGCCCAACGTTAATACCTTGATAGTGGCCGATGCCGGCCGGCTGGGGCTCAGCCAAGCCTATCAAATCAGGGGAAGGGTCGGCCGCTCCAAAACCCAAGCAAAAGCCTATTTCCTCCATGGGAAAAAACTGACGGACTTGGCCAAAGAAAGATTGAAAGCCCTGAGAGAAGCGGAGGAGCTCGGGTCCGGATATAAAATTGCTTTAAGGGATTTGGAAATCAGGGGAGCGGGAAATATTTTAG
>CAYXYS010000023.1:0-10023 GCA_964469735.1 uncultured Candidatus Saccharibacteria bacterium | reverse complement strand
CATGTCCGGTAAATTGCTCGCAACTCCAGGGTTGTCGAATTTTCACTACCGGGCACAATAACCTCTTAATATTCTGCCAAAAAAACAGCCAAAAGTCAAGAAATCGCTTTAATTATCCCGATGAATTCCCTAGGTTTTAAAGAGGCCCCGCCCACCAGCAGGCCCTGAAATCCCGCCCTTTTAACATAATCAGCAGCATTTTGGGAGTTAACGCTTCCTCCGTAAAGAATGCGCGTATCTTTGCCAACTATTTCCCTTATGCCCGAATACATTTTCCCGGCCTTGCCAACGAGATAAGGCTTGCCGGTTCCTATAGCGGAAAGAGGTTCGAAAGCCACCGCAAGATTCTTTAAATCATCGGAACTCAAATCTTTAATGCCCCCCTTAAGCTGTGAAAACCTGTCTATACACAAAATGGGCTTCATTTTTTTTGCCAATACCGCTCTGACTTTTTTATTGGTCATCTCGTCGGTTTCCTTAAACAGCCTTCTTCTTTCTGAATGGCCGACTATAACGTAACGGCATCCCGCGTTCTTTAACATGGCTGGAGAAATCTCGCCGGTATATGCTCCTCCGCCAGTTGGCGGATTTTCCCAAAAAACATCCTGAGCTCCCAAAACCAGCCCCTTTCCAATGACGGGCAAATAAACGAAAGGAGGGCAGACCACCACTTCTGTTTTTGTCAGACCCGCTTCCCTTTTAATCTCTTTAAAAATATCCTGTGCCTCTTTGAAAGAGGCCGGGTTGCATTTCCAGTTGGCTACTACTAACAGTTTCATATTATTTTTATTATTCCCAAAGTTGATAATGTGACAATGAGGCCGGCTATCATAACCCCTAAAGCTATTAAAGGAAAGGCTCTCTTTGCGGGAATTCCGAATACGAAAGCGGCCAGAGAGCCGGTCCAAGCTCCCGTAAAAGGCAAAGGAATGGCTACCAGCAGCACCAAAGCCAAAGATTTCCATTTCTCGAATTTTTGCTCGTGCCTGTCTTTGGTTCTTCTAAAAAGCCATTCGAAAAATCTTTTAAAAAACAAAAAATGCCGGCTCAAAAATCCCGAAACCCCCTCCAGCAGCCAGAGCATAAAAACCACTGGAACTAAATTGCCGATTACCGAAAATAAGTAAGAGGACCAGACCGGCAAATTATAAACTGTTAAGGCCAGGGGGATGGACCCCCTTAATTCAAAGAACGGCGTCATTGCCACAAGAAGGGTTTTTACTTCTCCGGTCAGAATCATTGTTTTCTTAAAAATTCCGCTGCTACTTCCGGCTCGATAGTAGAAATTTCAATTCCGGTACCCAGCTCAAAGCCAGCCATTACGGCAGTTTTAGGAAGAATGGTAAAATGCCACTGATAGAAAAAATAATCTTTGCCGTCGCAGGGAGCGGTATGCAAATAAAAATTGTAAGCGGGGTTGTTCAAGCCCTTGTACAGCTTATGAAGGGCAACCTGCATGGCTTCGGCTAAATATTTTTTTTCTTCGTCGGTTGTCCTCTCAAAATACGGAAGATGCCTCTTTGGAGAGATAATCATCTCAAAAGCCGCCTTGGAAACAAAGGGGCAAATAACCATAAACTCCTTGTTTTCAAAAACTACTCTTGTTTTCTCCTTTCTTTCCCATTCGTTCATTTCGCAATAAACGATTTTTTTGCGCTTTTTGTAGTACTCTCTGGAAGTAAGAATGGCTGCATTCAAGTCGGGATCAATTACCGGCGAAGCTATTATCTGCGAATGGGGGTGGAAAATGGAAGCGCCGGCTTCCTTGCCGTGATTATGGAAGATTGAAATGTACTTGATAAAGGGTTTGCTCATGAGATTGATGTATCTTTCATGATAAACATCGATAACTTCTCTTACCTCCCTTAAGGTAAATTGGCCCAAGGATCTTTTGTGGTCCTTGGTAATGACTACTTCGTGATACCCAACCCCGTCCATTTTTTTATAAGGGCCCACGTTTCTCTCGTTGAGGGAAGAAGAAGGCACAAGCGCAGGATATTTATTGGGAACCACTACAGCAGTCCAGTCGTTGAGGTCCCCATCCAAATTCTTTATTTTCTTGCCTTTGGAAAAAATAGTCAAAATCTTATCCTTCTCTTTTTCTATATGGCAGAAAGGGCAAGTTTTAATATCGGCCGTTAACTCTTTTTTGGTTTCCCTTTTGAAAGTTTCCGGCCTCTTGGCCCGGCCGGTGGCAATAATAACCCAATCTCGAGCAATGGGGTCCGATCTTAATTCCGAGGGAAACTTATCTTTTTTCTTCTTTATCATAGCTTTTTGAAACAACGTACCATTTTATTTTAAGCATATCAACGGCCATTTGAATCATGTTTTTAAAGCTAACCTTGCTGTTAGGGTCATTTTTCCAATGGACCGGAACTTCTTTGATTTTATACCCGAACTTCTTAGTTAAAATCAAAACTTCGGGGTCGAAAGCAAACGCCTTTATCTTTGCCAACGGAAATACCTTTTCCGCTACCTCATCCTTGAAGCACTTAAACCCGCACTGAGTATCCTCTAACCCCCAAAGACCGATAATTATTTTCCGGTAAATCTTAAAGCTTTCGCCCAAAAGAATGTTCCTTATCCACGGCTGCGGCGGGTCTAAAACCGCTCCCTTAACGTCTCTCGAGCCGATAACCACATCGTATCCTTTATTGAACTCCGGCCACATTTTTTCGACCTGGTCAACGGAAGTGGAATTGTCGGCATCGGTAAAAAGCCTGAACTTCCCCTGCGCTTTGAGCATTCCCGCCTTAACCGCCCCGCCTTTGCCTCCGGTATCTTCTTTCCTTAATAGTTGAAGATTCTTTACGTGAGGCATTCTCTCCTTAACTATGTCGGGAGTCCGGTCGTTTGAGCCGCCGTCGACTACTATAATTTCTGATTCGTAATCTTGTTTTTCCAAATAAGCTGAAATATCATCCAGCGTCTTGGGAAGCCTTTTCTCCTCGTTGTATGCCGGTATAATTACCGATAAATGAATTTGTGACATTGAATTATTTTACCATAAAAAAGGGGGGCAAACAAAAAAGCGCCGTTTCCGGCGCCAAAATTATTCTGTCAGCACCCGGCACCCGTTTTTAGTAACGGCTATCATGTGTTCGAAATGGGCCGATAAAGACTCGTCTCTGGTTTGAAACCCGTATCCGTCAGGGCTTCTTTTTACGCTCCAATCGCCCACTGTCACCATCGGCTCCAAACAAATCACCATCCCCTCCTTAATTTTTTCTCCCGACCCTCTTTTACCATAATTTAAAATCTGAGGGTCTTCATGGAGCTCCCTGCCGATGCCATGACCGCATAAATCTCTAACAACGCCGAATCCTTGCGACTCAATAAACCGCTGAATCGTATTGCCGATATCCCCAAAAGTATTCCCGGGACGAACTTTATTAATCCCCCTCTTAAGAGCTTTTTTGGTAACCCTGATAAGCCTATGAGCTTCGGGAGAAATATCTCCCACCGGAACGGTTACAGCCATATCGGAATGATAGCCCTTGTATTTCATTCCCAAATCCAAAGAAACAATATCGCCGTTTTTCAGCTCCTTTTCTGAAGGAACCCCGTGAACTATCACCTCGTTAACCGAAACGCAAAGAGCCGCCGGAAAACCGTCGTAGCCCTTAAAAGAGGGCTTTCCTCCGTGTTTAAAAATCAGGGTTTCTGCAGCCTTGTTTAATTCCTCGGTGGCGATCCCCGGTTTTACTTGCTTCTCCAGCTCTTTCATGATGCCGGCCAAAATCCTGCCACCTTCTAACATTACCTCAATCTCTTTTTTTGTTTTTATCTGAATCATTAATCTTGCAAAAACTCGAAATGACAACCATGGTCGTTATTTCGAGTCATGATAATTGGGAAATAATTTCGTTAATCTTTTTTTTCAAATCATCAATTGTTCTGGTATTTAATATAGTGAAATCGGCCATAGCGATGGGACCGCCCTTTTCCAAATTTTCTATTTCGGCATAATCGCGGGCCTTAGCTTCTTCTCCAGTAATACCTCTAAACCTTTGTTTTACATCATTCTCAACGGCCCTCCCCTCCAGGCGTTCGTATCTTATTTTCGGAGAAGCAAACACAGCCAAAACAAACATATCTTCTCCGTACTTTTCTTTTAAAACCTTGTATTCCGACCAGCTGTAAAGGCCGTCCACTACTACGTCAGAATCCTCCAAAAGCTTGTCTATCTTTGGAATGTTCAATATCGCGAAAGCAGGCATGCCGTATTTTTCTCTTAACTGTTCTCTTATCTTCCTTTCGTTGGCCTCGCTAACCTCTATCCCTTCTTCCTTTATTTTATCCAAAGTAATCTGGCCGAAACGAAGATAAGCGAAGCCGCGCTTCGCTAATTCATCCGAGACTATGCTTTTACCGGAACCCGGCATCCCCGCCACACAGACTATTTTATTGGCCATAAATGCGCTTAAGACCCGCTAAAATATCCTCAAATACCTTCTCTATCGGCTGATCGCCGTCTACCCTAATAAGGCGGCCTTGTTTTTCGTAGTAGTCCACTATTGGCGCAACATTTTCCTCATAGTAATCCAGCCGATTATTGATAGCTTTTTCGGTGTCATCAGGTCTGGTAGCCAGTTCTCCTCCGCATTCATCGCAAACCTCTAATTCTTTGTATTCCCCGACCCAGGGAATGAGTTTCCCGCATTTTTGGCAAATTCGCCTCTTAGTTAAACGGTCAAACGCTTCCTGTCGGGAAATATCCAAAAGGATAGGCGAAGTCGCATTTTTTCTTTCTAGAAATTCCAAAAACCTGTCCAGGTTCTCAGCTTCCGGCAACCGCCTTGGAAAACCGTCCGCCAAAAGGCCTTCTTCTTGTTTTAAATTAAAAGAAATCTCATACATCCAAAGGCTGGTGGCTATATCGTCCAAAGGAAGCTCGCCCTTGGATATAATCTCTCTTATCTTAGTCCCCACGGCAGTATCGGCCTTAGCCAGCGCCCTGAACATATCTCCTGTCGAGAAATAGTGGAGATTGCCGAAATGTTTCATTAAAAGATCAGCCTGCGTTCCTTTGCCGCAGCCCGACCTCCCTATTAAAATAAAGTTTAGAATTTTTTCCATTAAAAGGTTTCGTATTCCCTCATTTGCAATTGGGCGTTTATCTGCCTCATTGTTTCCAATGTTACAGATACGGTAATTAGCAGGGCGGTTCCGCCGATAAGGAAAGTGAATCCGGTAACTCCGGTCACTCCGGATATCACGGAGGGCAAAACAGCGACAGTTCCCAAGAAGAGCGCGCCGATAAGCAACACCCTATTTAGAATATAGTAAAGGAATCCGGCAGTGGAAGAACCGGGCCTGATACCCGGTATGAATCCGCCCATCTTCTGAAGATTCTGGGCAATGGCCTTGGGGTCAAAGGTAACTGCAGTATAGAAATAAGTGAAAAGGACCACCAGCAAAAAGTAAATGCCTCCGTAAATCCAGGAATTCTCAAAAAGGTTGCCGACAGTTTGGGCTATATTTCCCACTACTCCCTCGGAACCGGATAAGAAATTGGCTATCATTCCCGGGAAAAGCATTATTGATAAAGCGAAAATAATGGGAATTACTCCTGCCGGATTGACGTTAAGGGGCAAATAAGTGGAAACCCCTCCGTACATTTTCATCCCCCTGACTCTTTTGGCGTAAGAAACCGGGATATTCCTTCTGGCCTCGTTAACCATCACCACTCCGGCAACAATCAAAATAGCCATGCCGAAGAAAAGCAAATAAGAGGGAATTTGCGACGGATCCCATTTGATTATAATCCCTCTGATGCTTTCAGGCACCCTGGCTATAATTCCGGCAAAAATCAGCAAGGAAACTCCATTGCCGATTCCCTTTTCCGTTATGAGCTCCCCGAGCCACATTAAGAATACGCAACCGGCCGCTACGGTAACTATCGAAGTCAGCATTAAAACCGGAGAAAGCTGGCCTATCGCTCCCTGTCTCTGGAAAAGGCTAAGCATGGCGTAAGCCTGAAGAAGAGCCAAAGGAATTGTTAGGATCCTTCCGTATTGGTTAAATTTTTGCTTTCCCGCCTCTCCTTCTTCTTTATACATCCGCTCCAGCTGGGGGAATATCATCGTTAACAGCTGCATGATAATCACGGCGGTAATGTAGGGCCCCAATCCGAGCATGGCTATGGAAAGGTTGGAAAGGGTGCCTCCGGTAAAAAGGTTGAGCAGGCCGAAAACCTGGAACTGATCGAAAAAAGACTGCAAGCTTTCAATGTCGATACCGGGCATGGGAATAGCCGCCATCAGCCTGAAGATTCCAAAAACCGCCAAAACGAAAATAATTTTCTTCCGCAGGTCTTTAATCTTAAATATTCGAATTACCTTATTTAGCCAGCTCATTTATACGGTGATAAATTATCCTTGGATATTATTTTATTTTCCCTCCGGCCTTCTCAATAATAGCCTTGGCCTTCTTGGAAACAATGCAGCCCTCAAATATAAAAGCTTTACTCAACTTTCCGTCTCCGAGAATTTTAACGACCGGCTCTCTCCCCTTCATTCTACGGACTAGCTTTTTATCAAGCAAGATCTTCGGACTGACTACTTCGCCTTCCTTAAATTTCTTTTCTATGGTCTTGATGTTAACTATGGCGGGTTTTCCCTTCAAGGGATTAAAACTGTAGCCCCTCAGCTTCGGGTATCTTTTAATTATACTGCGAATAGCCGGCTTCATCTTTCTGCCGGCCCTGGATTTCTGGCCCTTCATTCCTTTTCCGGAATAAGTGCCTTTTTTCCCGCCTCTGCCGATTCGCTTTGGCCGCTTTTGTTTGTGTTTTGGAGACAATTCGTGAATCTGCATGTTAATTCAAGATTATATATTTTTTCATTAGCGAATCAAGGTTCTCGCCGATAGGCGAGGTTCTTACTTTTTTACTTTCAACTTCTTTAAGGCCTCCATAGTGGCTCTGACATTGTTGATTTTATTTCCGGTTCCTCCTAAAACCTTGGAAGAAATATTCCTGATTCCGGCCAGCTGGCAAACAAGCCTGACCGTTCCGCCGGCAACCAGTCCCCTCCCTTTTCTTTGAGGCCTTAAAAGAATTTCCGCGGCTCCAACTTTAGCCTGAACCTCATGAGGAATGGTTTCGTTAACCACGGGAACTTCAATCATGCTTTTTTTGGAAAGCCTGGTTGCTTTTTCTATAGCTAAAGCAACATCTCCCCCCTTTCCGAGGCCGAATCCCACCTTGCCTTTCTTGTCTCCGCTTACAACCAAAGCTCGGAATCTCATCTTCTTTCCGCCGGCCCTAGTATGGGAAACCCTAGCCAAATCCAAAAGCTTGGACTCAAATTCATCCCTGGGACCTTCCCTGCGAAATCTGTTTCTTTGTGGTTTATCGTTTACCATATGCGTTTAAAACTTTAATCCTCCCTCCCTGGCTCCGTCAGCCAAAGCTTTTATTCTTCCGTGATATGGAAATCCCGATCTGTCAAAAACAACCGTGTCTATTTTCTTTTCCCGGCCTTTTTGGGCTATAAGTTTTCCGACTTTTTTGGCTTTTTCGGATTTCTGGCCTTTTTTAATATCTAAATCGCCGGCTGAAGCTATTACCTTTCCCTTGTCGTCGTCGATGAGCTGGGCGTAAATGTGCTGATTCGACCTAAAAACGCAAAGCCGCGGCCTTTTGGCGGTTCCGTGCATTCTAACCCTAATTCTTTTATGCCTTTTAACTCTTTTGTTTCTTTCTATTGACATATTATCCGGCCGTAGCTACAGCCTTTTTGCCTAATTTTCTTCTAACCTGTTCCCCTTCGTATCTAATACCCTTTCCCTTATACGGCTCGGGAGGCTTAACCGCCCTTATTTTCGCAGATGTCTGTCCAACTAATCCTTTATCTATTCCGGAAACGATAATCACGTTTTTTTCAACCAAAAAAGTTATTCCTTCGGGGGCCTTTATCTTCACAGGATGAGAAAATCCCATTTGAAGATTCAAATCCCGGCCCTCCAAAGCGGCCCTATAGCCGACGCCTTCTATTTCCAGCCTTTTCACGAATCCCTCGGTCACTCCTTTAATGTCGTTAGCTAAAAGAGCCCTGGTCAATCCCCAGAAAGCGGCTGTTTCTTTTGTCTCTTTTTGGGGAGCAATGATGAGCTGGGAGTCTTCCTGAACAACCTTAATTTCAGGACGAACTTCCCTGGAAAGCTCTCCCTTGGGACCTTTAACGGTCACTTTCTGCCCTTCTATCTTTATCTCTACTCCTTGCGGTATTAAAATTGGTTTTTTGCCTATTCGGGACATAAATTTATTTATAGTGAGTGAAATCGAACTACCATACTTCGCACAATATTTCTCCTCCGAGTTTTTGCCTTTTAGCTTCCTTGCCGGTCATTAAGCCCTTGGAAGTTGAAACTATCGATATTCCGTAGCCTCCCTTAATAGGCTTAATGTTTTGGGCGGGAGAATAAATTCTCTGGCCGGGGCGGGAAACTTTCTTCATTCCGGAAATTGCGGGGGTTTTGTTTTCGTATTTTAAAGTTATTTCAATAACCTTCTTGGCCTTTCTGCCTTTCTTTTCAACCTTCCCTACCAGTTTCTCGCTTTCGAGAAGCTTGGCTATTTCGTATTTAAAATTGGAAAAAGGAACCGCCACCTGCTCCTTTTGGGAAGCTTGCGCATTTTTTATCCTATTTAACATATCTGTAACTGGATCTGTCATCATAAATTTATATTACCAAGAAGACTTCTTAATTCCGGGTATAAGACCTTTGTTGGCTAATTCCCTAAAACAAATCCTGCAAAGTCCGAAATCTCTCATATAGGCTCTCTTTCGGCCGCATCTAAAGCAGCGTCGGACTATCCGGCTCTTGAATTTTGGCTTTTTATTCGATTTTGCTATTTGCGATTTTTTCGGCATATTAATTCTTTAATGGGAATCCCAATAATCTAAAAAGCTTTTCAGCTTCTTCCTTGCTTTTTGCGCTGGTGGCTATGGTCACTTCGAATCCGAAATTAATCCTTGATTTTTCCGGAGAAATCTCCGGGAAGGCGATGTGTTCTTTAACGGCGATAGTCATATTCCCCTCCTTATCGATAGCTTTCGGATCTATTCCCTGAAAATCCCTGGTTCTGGGGAGAGCCAATCCGACCAGCCTTTGCAGAAAATCGTACATCCTTTTTCTTCTCAAGGTAACTTTGGCCCCGATGGCCATGCCTTGCCTGAGCTTAAAGCTGGAAATAGACTTCTTGGCCCTAGTCAACTGGGGCTTTTGGCCGCAGATAATCGCTAAGTCGTTAAGAACGCTTTCTTTAATTTTTTTTTGCTCTTCGCCGGTAGCTGCCACCATCTGACGGCCGAATCCGGTATTAACAACCACTTTGGTAATCCTCGGAACAGCCAGGATATTCTTGTATCCGAACTCTTTCTTCATCTCCGGCGCAACTTCTTTTTGATATTTTTCTATTAAGCTTATCATATTTCAGCTTGGCATTTTTTACAAATGCGATGTTTTTTATCTCCGACTATCTTGTATCCGACTCTGACCGGTTTTCCGCATTTCGGGCAAATCAATTTAACATTGGATACAGAAAAAGATGCCGGCTTTTCTACTATTTGCCCTTTTTCTCCGGATTTTTTGGGCTTCATATGCTTTTTCCTGATATTTGCTCCCTCCACGACCAACCTGCTTTGTTCCGGAAAGACATCTAAAACCTTACCCCTTTTTCCCCGGTCTTTTCCTGAAATTATAAGAACCTGGTCACCTTTTTTTATTTTCATATTATTAAATTATTTCCGGCGCCAATGCCGCTATTTTATCAAATCCCCTTTCTTTTATTTCCCTGGGTATTGGGCCGAATATTCTTCCTCCCTTGGGCTCTTTTGTTTTTCCTTCCAAAACTACGCAGGCGTTATCATCGAATCTGACATAAGTTCCGTCGCCCCTGGAATATTCTTTCTTCTGCCTAACAATCACGGCCCTGACCACCTCGTGCTTCTTAACGGGCTTTCTCGGTTCGGCCTTCTTCACTACGCCAACTATGATATCGCCTATGCCGGC
>CAYXYS010000022.1:0-10941 GCA_964469735.1 uncultured Candidatus Saccharibacteria bacterium | reverse complement strand
ACTTAATTTTAATTAAAAGGGATACTAAATTTTCTTCCGGCGATATAGTTTTAGCTCAAACGCCAGACGGCACTACAGTTAAGCGATATGTTGTTCAAGATAAACCTCCGTACAGATTTTTAAAACCAGAGAATCCAAAATATTCGAATTTACCTATCACCAACGAAACCCAGTTAATCGGTAAGTTGGTACAAAGAAAAAAGGCTATTCCAGAAAAAAAAGAAGCAAGTAGCGGTAAGCAGAAGTTGTATTACGATAATCCTAAATTTAAACTTTATAACGCTGATTGCTTAGATATCCTTGATGGTATGCTGGAAAATTCAGTAGATATGGTTTTTGCCGATCCGCCATACCTTTTATCTAACGGCGGTTTTACGGTTCATGCCGGGCGGCGCGTAAGCGTTAATAAAGGAGAATGGGATAAGAGTAGCGGATTAAAAAAGGATTTTGAATTCCATCTTAACTGGATAAAAGCAGTAAAACGAGTCTTAAAGCCCAATGGCACGATTTGGATTAGCGGTACTTATCATTCAATCTATCAGTGTGGTTTCGCCCTTCAGGTTGCCGGTTTCCATATTCTTAACGATATTACCTGGTTTAAACCGAATGCTTCACCTAACTTAAGTTGCCGTTATTTTACCGCAAGCCACGAAACATTGATTTGGGCCAGGAAAGACAAAAAAGCGAAGCATACCTTCAATTATAACTTAATGAAAAATGGCGACTGGCCCGAGGACTTCATTAAAAAACCCAATCTGCAAATGCGTTCGGTTTGGGCTATGGATTCAAAACATCCGGAAATGGGAGTAGTTTGGAGCGTGGGTACCCCAAAAACGCCTGAAAAGAAATTTGGCAAACACCCAACACAGAAGCCGGAAGATTTGCTTAAAAGAATTGTACTCGCCAGTACCAATAAAGGAGACTTAATTTTAGATCCTTTTACGGGTAGTTCGACTACTGGCATTGCAGCCTACCTTTTGGGCCGGAAATTTATTGGTATTGACACTGATTCAAAGTATTTGGATGTATCAATTAAAAGATTTAAAGATTTAAATCGTAATTTATCATTAAAATTAAACAAAAAATTATGAAGGCAAAAGGCATAGGTGGAGGTAATACGATTACAGGGCTTAA
Source organism: uncultured Candidatus Saccharibacteria bacterium (assembly GCA_964469735.1). GTDB lineage: Bacteria > Patescibacteriota > Minisyncoccia > Minisyncoccales > MHMH01 > JACOYH01. Next base: position 9,807 of record CAYXYS010000022.1, on the reverse strand, counting down.
TTTTGAGAAAGAGCGCGATATTTTGGAAATTCTCAAAAAAGCCAAAGGATATTCCGTTAAGGGAAGCATTATTTACTTTAAGGGCAAAGAGGTGGCCCGTAGTTATCGTAAACAGAGTTTGTATAAATTATTTACCGAAAGAAAAATAGACTGGAGAAAACTAGTATCAAAGCGTCTTTTCCCAGACGAGGCAATATACGTGATAATAAATAACACCCTCTTCATTATTGAAATGAAATTTCAGAAAGTTGCAGGATCAGTTGATGAAAAACTTCAGACCTGCGATTTTAAAAAGAAGCAGTATAAAAAACTAATGGCGCCTCTCAATATTGAAGTAGAATACATTTATATTCTGAACGACTGGTTCAAAAACCCCGCCTATAAAGATACTTTGGATTATGTCATTTCCGTTGGTTGCCAGTATTATTTTAACTACTTACCATTGCAAAAACTTGGTCTTCCCGTACCAAAATAAAAATTAAATAAAATAATTTATATGGTGAAATTTAATAGAACACAAAAATTTATAGAGGATAAAAGGTGTCAGATAAAAATAAAAGGTGTCAGGAACTTTTTAGTGCTGACAAAAGGGCGGTTTTTTGGTAGAATAAAGTATAAAATATATGATTAGTAGAGAAGAGGCGGTAAAAATATTAAAAGAGAATCTTTCAAATCAAAATTTGATTAAGCATTGTTTAGCAGTTGAAGCAATAATGTTGGCTTTGGCTCGTTATTTTAAGGAAAATGAAGAGAAATGGGGCTTGGCCGGACTTCTGCACGACATTGATTATGAAAAGGTTAGGAATGATTTGTCACAGCATTCCCTGGTTGGAGCTAAAATGTTGGAGGATTTGGGATTAGATAAAGATATTTGTAATGCGGTCAAAGTGCATAATGAAGCTCATGGCATCCCCCCTCAAACCTTAATGGAAAAAGCGCTTTTTGTTACCGATCCTTTGACCGGTTTAATTGTAGCGGCTACCTTGGTTTTGCCATCCAAGAAAATAAATGATTTGACCGCGGAAAATGTTTTAAACCGCTTTAAAGAAAAATCTTTTGCTAGAGGTGCCAACCGGGAAATTATTAAAAAATGCGAAGAGCTCCTCGGCTTAAAGTTAGAGGAATTTGTTAAAATTGGCCTGGAGGCAATGCAAAAAATTTCTTCGGAACTGGGTCTTTGAAAAAAGCTGAGACTAATAATATTCTAGAGAAGACCAAAAATAACCAAAATTTAGACCGAAGTTGAATTGAGGTTGGATGGGTAATGAGTGAGGTTTAGCCTCACTCAATTTTTGGGTTGGACAAAAGAGCTCGAAATCAAAAGAACTTAAAATAAAGAAGATAGGTTTTTAGGATAAGTAACAATGAATTTGACTTAACATTTTAGGATTGATAGGGTGTTAGTACAGTCGGTTAATCATTAAAACCAAATTTTAAAAACATGCACAAGAAGTCATTAGTTATAGCGATTGTCGGAGTTGCGGTAGTGGCTGGAGCAGCCTGGTTCTATCTTTCAGACACCGAAATGCCGGGATGGGGCACTTCTTTGAATAAGTCTGAAGTCGCTGCTCGCGTAAACGGCGAAGACATTACAATGGCCGAACTTGAGGAATATGAAGAACAGATTGCCGTTGGTCAGGGATTTGATATTGCTTCTTTGGAAGAAGGTGATCGCATCCAGCTGCAAGAACAGGCGCTCGATACTCTCATATCCCGCACCCTTGTTAGGCAGGCAGCCGCTAATGTTGGCATAACCGCTTCGGATGCCGATGTTGATGAGCGGATGGAAGGCATAAAAAGCCAGTTTGAGGGCGATGCGGCCTATCAAGAAGCGCTTTCCCAGGAAGGATTGACCGAGTCGGGGCTGCGCTCTCGGATAGCTGCAGACATGGTTATACAATCGTACATTGAACAAACATTAAACCTTGATTCAATTGTGGCAACCGAAGAGGAAATAGGGGCCGAATACGAGCTAGCCGCCTCCCAAAACGAGGGCTTTCCGGAATTGTCGGCAGTGAGAGAGCAGATAGAGTCTTCCATTATCCAGGAAAAGCAGCAGCAGATGATTACCCAGCACATTCAGGGCTTGTATGCAGAAGCCGAAGTGGAGGTGCTGATTTAAGAGGGTTCTTTCAGCGGGGGTTGATTTTTATGCTCGAAAATGATACGATAAATAAGGATGACTGCAAAGCAAAAATTTCTAGAAGAGCATAATAAACTGTCTCCGGACAATTTGCAGGCCACTCCAGCAATGCTTACTCGCTTCAGAGCTGAGAAAGCGACACTCTTTAAAGATCACGATTGGTCTGTAGACAAACTCAGGAGGCCATTCATATTGTGGCTGACGTCTTTGTCGAGCGAAGAGAAAGCCAGCATAGACAGAAAATAGATATTTTATCAATAGAAAAACCCCACCTGTAAGGCGGGATTTTTCGTTGGAACCGTTCTTAGTAGCGGTTGGATCTTTGAGGCCTTCTCTTTCTGTGGCAGTCCCTGCAATAGATTGGCCTATCGCCGGAAGGCTCGAAAGGAAGCTCGGTAATTTCAGCTCCGCATTCGGAACATTTCCAGTTTCCTTTGACCATTTGTCTCGGGAAGTCCCTGTTTGAGTCGAATTTTTTGAATTCCATTTATTTATCTTAATTTGTTTAAATAGAGCGACCTTTAACTATTTAAGCCGCTTACTTAAACAATAGATTAAGATATCGGACTTACTAGTCTGTAGCCATTATGGGTTTTATTATTTCTTTTGTCAATAAAGCTTATTTTTGCTAATATACCCTCATGCCTTTATCGATAGGAATTGTCGGCTTGCCTAATGTCGGCAAATCAACGCTTTTTACGACCATAACCAAGAAGCAGGTAGACTGCGCTAATTATCCTTTCTGCACAATCGACCCCAATGTCGGTGTTGTTGCCGTACCCGACGAAAGGGTGGATAAGTTGGCGGAATTAACCAATTCGGAAAAGAAGTTATATACTACAGTGGAATTCGTGGACATAGCAGGGCTGGTCAAGGGAGCCAATAAAGGAGAGGGTCTGGGAAACAAGTTTTTAGCCAATATCAGGGAAACCGACGCCATAGTTTATGTTTTAAGGGCTTTTTTAAAGGAAGACGTAGTAACCACTCAGTCTGCAATCAATCCCATAAACGAAAAAGAAACCTTGGATACGGAGCTCATTTTAAAAGATATGGAAACCGTTGATAAAAGACTGGCGGATTTAGAGGGCGACGTTAAGGCGGGCAAGAAGGAAGCTGCAAAAGAGCAGGCAGTCCTGCTGAAGGCCAAGGTCATGCTTGAAGAGGGAAAGGTGCTCAGCGAGCAGGATTTTACGGAAGAAGAAAGGAAGATAATAGGCCAATACCAACTGCTAACTTCCAAACCCAGGTTGTATCTTTTGAACGGAAAGGATGAAGAGGTACCAAAAGAAACAACCGAGGCGTTCGAAAAGAACGGCTGGCCCTATTTAATAATTGATGTCTTAACAGAGTTTGGGGCAGTGGGGTTGAGCAAGGAAGAAAGAAAAGAATTGAATCTTCCCTTAGAATCGGAGCTGGACATTCTTATTAAAAAAGCCTACGAGATACTGGATTTGATTACTTTTTTTACCACCGGGCCGGATGAAACAAGAGCCTGGACCCTTAAAAAGGGTTTAAAGGCGCCGCAAGCCGGGGGAGTAATACATAGTGATTTTGAGTCCCACTTCATTAAAGCGGAAGTTATTAACTGGAGGGACCTGTTGGAGTCGGGAGGATTCGCCCAAGCTAGGGAAAAGGGATTAATAAGAACGGAAGGAAAAGAATATGTGGTTCAAGACGGAGATGTTATCGAAATCAAGCACAACGCCTGATGCTGGCAATATGGCTTTGGCTCGGGATTTTAGGTATAATGGTTTAATATAATTAATAAAATAAAAATATGGGAGAAGGATGGGCCAACAAAAAAAGAAGGGAAAGGAGAGCTCGGAGGAAGAGCAGGAACAAGGGCAAGTCAAAGAAAAAATAGCCCTAGAGTTTTGTTTTTCACCGGAACAGTGGGCAATTATGGCAGAACAAAGCCAAAATTACAGCAGGGAGTTCATCCGGCTCGAAAAAGGGCCGGTTTTTTGATAGAATGGGGTAATGGCAAAAAGACTGACCCGCCAAGGGCTGGAAAAACTTAAAAAGGAGCTGGAACGCCTGACAAAAGTGGAAAGGCCCGAAGTTATCAAAAGGATAAAGCATGCTGCTTCCCACGGAGACTTAAAGGAGAACGCCGGATACCATGCAGCCAGAGAGGACCAGGGCTTTATAGAATCCAGGATAAGGCAGCTGGAGAGCACCATTAATCAAGCCGAGGTGATAGGCGGTAAAAAAGGAGATGAGATCCAGCTGGGTTCCATTGTGGCCCTAAAGACCGAAGACGGCGAGGAGAAGTTCCAGATTGTTGATCCCGACGAAGCCGATATTGTTTCCGGTAAAATTTCAGCCAAGTCTTCTTTGGGAGGGGCCCTTTTAGGAAAGAAAAAGGGGGATTTGGTGCAATACGAAACTCCGGGAGGATTGAGAAAGTGTAAGGTGGTTAAGGTAGACTAATGCCCACTTTCAAGGGTAAAATTAACGCGGCCGTTCGGCCGTTTTTAGTTTCAATTGTGGTTGACTTTTTTGGATTTCGGTGTATAATGTCATTATTAAAAATTTAAGAGAGGTAGAAATGAAAACAGCTTTATGCAGGCCGGATAAAAGCCATTGGTGCGTGGAATGCTGTCCTCCAAGTTGTCCGTTGCTGGGAAATATTAAAGGCAAAATGGGATGCTTGGGCCACGACGGCAAAAAGTTCGAAGGATTGACCGAAAGGCTGATTTGCCTGGACTTGGACTGCCTAGAAGGTTTTCCTATTAAAGACAGGGAAACCATTCGGGATATCATCCTTGAGATGCCTTCCGGGCAGTTTAAAATGAGCCAGGCTCTGATTCTATATAGCGAAAGGAAGTATAACAATGAAAAAGAATGAAAAGGGAATTAAGAGAGAGGGCAATAGTATCGCCCGGAGGCTCGAGAATGGCGTCAGGTATGCCGGCCCCCAGATGTCCGGAAACCAGTTAGAATTTCATTTATTCAATGACGACGCTGTTACCGGAGGCAGTTTTGCCGCTCTTTCCCTAAAAGAAGCGAAAAAAGAACTCGCTAAAATAAGGGAGAGGTTCAACGCTCCGCCGCCGACATTCAAAAAAGGTCCTTGATCAATTCAGGGCCTTTTATTTTGCTTGGGATCTCAATGTTAGTAAGGTTAGACTTTACTCAATTTTAAGGTGGACAAAACTTTGAAAAAATGCGAAGATTTGAAAGTGAAGGAGTATTGAATTCGACGAGAAAAAATTTAGGAATCTGGAAAAGAAAAGAAAAAATAGGAGAAATCAAACAGTTCTTTGGGAGGTGAATAATGGAAGAGAAGTATAGACTTCTGCTGACCGGCGAACTGCAAGACGACTTTTGGGAAGAACTAAAGAAAAAAGCAGGGGAATGCGGAGTTTCTGTTTCTCTCTCCTCATCTTCAGAAATATTAATGGAAGGAGAAAACAAGTCGCTTTCAACCTTAATGGTCTGGCTTTTAGACCTTTCGCGCCTTGAGAATGTGCGCTATCTGAAGCCAGAGCCTTAAATAGCCCCGACATGAATCTGCCGGGGCTTTTATTTTGACAATAGAGCCTTAAAGCCGGCCTTGAACTTTTCTTAAAAACTTCGTAATGTATTCTTAGTTATTTAAAAAGGAGGCAAGCCATGGAAATTATAGGAATCGCCGTAGTTTCCGTATTTGCGTATTTACTGGGTTCGTTTCCCACCGCCTATTTTATCAACAGTAAAGTTTTGGCGGCCGGAACGAGCAATATCGGAGCCATGAATACCTTCAGGGCCCTCAAAGAGAGCAAGGGAGGATTGAAGGCTGCGGCCTTTGGGTTGCTTGTGGCTGCCGGAGACGCCGGCAAGGCTGTTTTGGCGGTATATGTTGCCAAGTGGCTGCTGGTATTCGGATACGAGCCGCTTTTCGGCTTAATGGCAGCCTCTTTCTTTGTCGTATTGGGGCACTGCTATTCTGTTTACATGAAAGCGGCAAAGGGGAGATTTTTCGGCGGAAAGGGATTGGCCAGTCTTTTCGGGGCGGCAGCGGCGATGAACGCCGTTATGGCGCTCATTTGCCTCGGGACGTTGATATTCTGCATACTAGCAGTGGAGCTTATAGAGAAAAGAAAGCTGTCGCTAAAAGAGCTAATTCATACTTTGGGCCACCAGTTGCCGGGAAGAATCGTGGGCATGATAATCTGCCTAATTCCGATTTTTTACTTTTCTCAGGTTTTCATGCTGGCTTTGCTTCCGGCCATCGTTCTTTCTCTGTTCCAGCATAAAGAAAGGCTGGAACGCTATATGGTTTTCAGGGAATGAATCGCCGATAGCATGTTGACAAACTTTTCTCTTTGTGCTATTATAACCTTGCAGTGATAGTAGCTGCACTTTGTGCCAAAGGCGTTCCTCGGCCGGCACAGGGTTTCGACAGGGGCCTTCTCTGACGACGGTTCCCGGTTGCAGGGAAGAGATAACAGGGATATCCGAAGCGGTATGGCCCCGCTGCCGAGGAGAAAAACTAAGGGGCCACCAAAAAATAAAAACCCTCGATGATACTCTACGGAGTTGATTCCAGGGTTTTTTCTTTTGGGGTTGGACAAAAGAGTCCAAAGGTGGAAGAATTAATCAAGTGAAAGAGGAAGATTTTGAAAAATTAGTGGCTGAAGCCCTCGACGACTTACCTGAAGCCATTCGGAAGAAAATAGACAACGTTGAAGTTACCGTGGAGATGGGTTCGGCAAGGGGGCCGTATTTGGGCCTCTATCAGGGAGTTCCCCAGACCGCTTATGGCAGGGGATTTGGCATGCTGCTGCCAGATAAAATCACCGTTTTCCAGCTGCCTTTGGAAAGGACGGCCCGTTCCCGCGAAGAATTGAAAGAGGCAGTCAAAAACGTAATTTGGCACGAAATAGCCCATCACTTCGGTTTCAGCGAAAAAGGGGTAAGGAGGCTTGAGAAAAAAAGAAAAGCGCTTGGAAAAAATGCGCTATCTTAAACCGGAAAACCCGCAGGGAGAGAAGTAGCCCCCATTTTGGAGATCCCGTCGGGGCTTTTTATTTAGAATATTTTATCTATTAGCTTTCCCATATAATCTGACCTGTCTATATTGGCAATGTGAGTGAAGTATTCGTCCTGCATTTTATAGAGTACAACAAAAATCCAGATAGTCCATTTATGTTTTAAGTAAAAATCGTAAGCGCGCGGCTCGCTAGCTTTTTTAAAGAAGAAAATGGTGGCATAGATCAAAAATAGCGGTTCCAAGAAATTCGGGAAGTAAAATAATAATCGCTCGTCGCCAAGCAGGAAAAAGGCCAGCTGGCCCACGCTGCGAAAGACGAACAAGCCGTAAATCCATTTTCGTATGCCCCATCTGAATCTCCAGGCGGCCAGCACCATGCCAACGTAGGTAATCCAGTCAGCTATTTTGTCTATGGGCTGGTAGGTTGAGTCTTCCAGGCCCAGGGGTATTAATATGTCTCCGTCAACGGTATCGAGCACGAAGTTTGCCCAGCCGGCGGCAAAAGGAAAGAAAACAACGGCGACAGGGACCGCGAACTTGAGAAATATAACGAATCCTATTCCTACAACATTAATCATTTATGTATTATAGCAGGGTCTTCTCTTTTGAATAAGACGTCCGATAACATAGACGGCTGGCCGAAAAACTCTTAATATCTCACAAGACGGTATGGATTGACTTTTCAACAAGAGTGTGTTATTATTAAACCACAAGAGTTCTTTATTTAAGGAGATGTAAATATGGGAATTAGAGGAAAGGTTGGAGAAGTTGTCGGGAAATGTCTGGTTTCACGATGGATAAAATCCTTTCAAAAGAAAGTTGATAAATTTCACATCCAGTATTCTGGCATTCAATTTCTGCAGTCCTTAGATGGTCAGTCTTATCTTCTGGTCGCCAACCACTTGAAGCCTAGGGAAAAGGTATCCCTGGAGACGGGCTTAAGTCCTGATGCGCTTGTCGTAACAAAAGTCGTTCTCGAGCAAACGGGAAGACAGTTGCGCATCGTTGCTAAATCAGATAACGGTTGGTGGTCGGAGAGCGCACGCTTCCGCCTCTGGCAGAAGGTATGTCAGCCTTTTGGCGACGGCATGATCAAAGGATTCGGTATGATACCGATCAGGAAAAATCCTGGAAGCTCGAACCGTTATTTCCTGAGGGTTATTGAATCTACTGTCAGAAAAGGGGAGCCAATATTCGTCTTTCCCGAGGGTTATTGGTATGAAGATTTCAGCCTTGAGCATAAACTTGAGACGGGAGCTGCTCATCTATCCCTGAAATACAATCTTCCCATAGTTCCAGCTTATATCCGTGGCTGCCATTCGTGGGAGCAACAGGGAAGGATTGATTTGGCTTTTGGCGAAAGCTTTTCTTCTGTCGGAAAGACAAAAAAAGAGATTACCAAGGAAATTAGAAAAAGAATAGCCGCCTTACAAAACCAGACTATCCAATAAAACCCGAGAGTTATTCTCGGGTTTTGTCTTGCAACATAGACGGCCGAAGCCTTGATCTTTTTATATGATTTGCTAAATTGAAAATAGTAGTTTGTCAAATACTATTAAATAGGGAGGATAAAATGGTTTTTAGCGATAGGGAACCGGAGAGGGTAGAAAGGCTCAGCCAAAAAGAAATAGATGAGCTTATAGAAAAGATGGGCGGCAAAGAAAAAATTCTGTACGATTTCGCACGTTTCAAGAGAGATTGCGAATTTATCAAATACCACCACGAAGAATTACTGAAAAAATACCCAAATGAATGGGTAGCGGTCTACGATGTAGAGGTGATAGATACGGACAAGGATTTCTTGGCACTTTTAAGGCGCCTTAAGCAAAAAGGAGCACCAACCAATAAAATGGTCATTCGGTTCATGGATACAGATCCAAAACCATTAATTTTGACCCTGCAGGGAGCGGCAACATAGCCGCCCCTTTTCTTTTGCGTCCGATGTTCGAGGTGGGACCTCCAACATTTTGGAGGTTGGGGAGAGGTGAGTAAGAGGTGAGTGAGGCTTAGCCTCGCTCAATTTTGGGGTTGGACAAAAGGGCCCAAAAGTGGCAGAATTACATAATTATGCCAAAAGAAGATCCCAAAAAAGCAGCTAAGGCCCTGATCTTGTCCAACGGCAAGTATCTTTTATTATTAAGGAGTGCCGAGGAAGATATTTGTCCTTCTGACTGGGATATTCCAGGCGGAGGGATAGAGCCGGGAGAAACGGAACAAGGAGCCATGGTAAGGGAGATTAAAGAAGAAACCGGCATAGATCTTTCTTCTTGTCGGGCGATTCCGATAAAAAGGTGGGAGGGATTAAATAAAAATGGCGTTAAAATCAGCGGGATTGATTTCCTTTGCATTTTAGACAGTCGTCCGGATGTTGTATTAAGCCCTGAGCACGTTGAGGCTCGCTGGCTTAGCAAAGAAGAGATACTTGAAGGGGAGGAATTTGCCGAGTGGGTTAAAGAGAGCGTTAAGTTGGCTTCTGAGGCCTTAAATAATAACCAGAGTTAATATGTTCGAGGTTAAACCTCGAACATTTTGGGGCTGGACAAAGTTACTTTAAATCTATAAAGTACTATAAAATAGCTCTTTGGAGGTGAAAAATGACAGAGCAGACCGGGGTGAAGTGCAGGGTTTGCCAGGGTGAAATCATGAAAGAAGAGAAGAAGGCGTTTAATCCCATGTACGGTCCGCC
>CAYXYS010000021.1:0-11197 GCA_964469735.1 uncultured Candidatus Saccharibacteria bacterium | reverse complement strand
TCCACCGGAAAGCCCCTTTTTGAGAGCCCGGCTGTAAGCTACTCTGAGCTCGGTATTAACATTAATTTTGACTATCCCCAGAGAAACGGCGCTCCGGATATCTTTTTCCGATACGCCAGAACCTCCGTGCATAACCAAGAAAACGCCCTTAAGCTGGTTTTTAATGTCTTTGAGCCTTTTTAGGTCTATTTTGGGCTGAAAGCCCCGCACCTGGCCGTGGAAGGTCCCTATGCTTACGGCCAAACTGTCGACTCCAGATAACTCTGCGAATCTTTTGGCCCCAAGAGGATCCGTCATTTTAACGCCTTTCGCATCCGGCGCTTTTTTTAATAGACTGGAAGAGCCGGAAACAGCGTCCATTTCTCCCTCCACCAGCACTCCCCTTTTTCGGGCGTAATCCTTAACTTTTCTGGCTATTTTAATATTTTCGTCCAACGATAACTTCGAACCGTCGAAGTGAACCGCCGAATATCCTTCATCAATCGCTCTTTTAATATACTCTAAAGAGCGGCCGTGGTCAAGATTGAGAAGAATGGGAAGGCCCGTTTCCCTGCGGTAAAAATCCACCAAATTGGCTGCTTCTTTTAATCCCAAAAAACCGCTTTCTCCCTCGGAAGTTCCTATTATAATCGGACTTTTTAACTTAACGGCGGCTGCCACAACGCCCTTTAAGGCATTCATATCGGAAACGTTAAACTGCCCTATGGCCCATTTCTCCTTTTGCGCTTTTTCGAAATATTGGGAAAATTTCATATTAGCATTTATACCGGCAATTATTAGCTCGGCCATCGCAATCTTTTTTAGCTATTTTGACTTTTGGATATTTCTGGCCTTTTTTCAGCAGCCCCTCCTTAGCTCCCATTTTCCCCAAACAAAAAGCGGCATTGGCAACAGCCAGCTGAAGCGCCTCCATAATAGTTTCTTCCTTAATTTCCCTCCCATCCTTCTGCCGCATAAGATGGGAAATAAAACCTGACCCGAAACTGTCTCCCGCCCCCGTATGATCGGCCACTTTTCTGTCTAAAATCGGAGCGCAGTAAAGATTTCCGCCCTTGAACGCCGTAGCTCCGTTGGGACCTTTGGTTATAATAGTAATGCCTCTAACCCACTTGTCTATTTTCCGAAAAGTTTCTTCCTCTTTTCGATAAGGAATTTTAGTCAGTTTAGAGGCTTCCTCCTCGTTTAAAATGAGAACGTCAACTTTCTTTAAAATGTCCAGTAAAGTGCGCCGAGGAAGATTAAACTGGCTATAGCCGGGATTAAGGGCAACTTTAATCTTATTTTTATGGGCAAAATCAACCAGAAACTTGGTAAGATGGGCCAGCTTGCCCGAAAAGGGAGCCAGATAAAACCAGCGGGCTTTTTTAATTTCATCCCACGGTATTTCTCTTCGAGTAAGAAAATCGGAGGCACCGCGGTAAACGAGAATTGTTCTTTCCCCGCTGCTCAAGGAAATAATAAGGGAGTAAGCTGTTCGATGTTTTTTGTCTCTAGCGATAAAGTCAGTATTTACGTTAATATCCCTCAGCTCTTCCGCTAAAGCCTCTCCCCTTTTATCGGTTCCGATTTTGCCCACATAGGCCGTTTTAAATCCCTGCTTGGCAAAAGTAGCGGCTGAATTGGTCCCTCCCCCGCCTGAAGAAACATACATATCCTTGGCCTCTATTTTGCTCCCTACCGGAAAACTGAGGCATTTCCCCTCAACCAAACGCTTATCCATGAGAATAAATTTATTCTCTTCTTTCAGTTTTATATAAGTGTCCCTTACGGCGGAGCCGAATGTGATTATATCATACATACTACTTCTTCATTTTACTTAACCTTAAAAGGGTCTTGATGACCGTGTCGGGATTGAGAGAAATTGATTCTATATTCTCCCTGACAAGAAACTCGGCGAATTCCGGAAAGTCAGAAGGAGCTTGCCCGCAAATTCCGATGTATTTTTTCTTTCTACGGCAAGCTTTGATAACAGATGAAACCATTTTTTTGACGGCTTCGTTTCTTTCGTCGGCTATGCCGGAAATTTTAGCGTTATCGCGGTCGAGCCCTAACGCCAGCTGAGTCAAATCATTGGAACCTATAGACATGCCGTCAAAAATCTTCAAGAACTCCTCGGCCATAATCACGTTTGAGGGAATCTCGCACATAACAATGACTTTTAAGCCGTCTCTGCCTTTTACCAATCCCGCTTCCCCCATTATTTTTAAAACCTTTTTGCCTTCCTCGATCGTCCGGCAGAAAGGGACCATCGCCCAAATATTCTTCAGACCGAACTGCTCTCTAGCTTTTTTCATTGCCTGGCATTCCAGCAAAAAGGCCGGCTTAAATTTGGTATCGTAATACCGGGAAGCCCCTCTCCATCCCAGCATGGGATTCTCTTCGTCGGGCTCGAATTCTTTCCCCCCCATTAAAGTAGCGTATTCGTTGGTTTTAAAGTCAGAAAATCTGACGATCACCGGGTGTGGCCAGAAGGCCGCGGCTATTTGTCCCACTCCCCTGGCCAGCTCGTCGACGAAAAACTGGGATTTATCTTTATAGCCGAGAGTAATCTCATCTATTTGCTTTTTAATCTTCTTGTCCATTCTTCCGTAGTTCAAAAGAGCCAAGGGATGCACTCTTATTTTCGAAGCAATGATAAACTCCTCCCTGGCCAGCCCGACTCCCCGGTGAGGAAGAAACGAGTTTCTGAAAGCCACCTCTGGACTTCCCAAATTAACCATAATTTTGGTTTTTATCTTCGGAATCTTTTTTAAACTGTATTCCCTTTCTTCCCATTCAACTTTGCCCTCATAAACCTTTCCCACTTCTCCTGAAGAGCAGTCCATTGTAATTACTTGGCCGTCTTTTAAAACCGATGTGGCTTTTCTGGCCCCGACTATGCAAGGAACTCCCAACTCCCGAGATACAATGGCCGCATGCGACGTCCGGCCTCCAAGGTTGGTTATTATGCCAGCCGACTTTTTCATAATCGGCTCCCAGTCGGGATCGGTCATGGTTGTCACTAAAATCTCGCCTGCCCGGAATTTGCTTATTTCTTCGGCGCTTTTTATAACCTTGGCTCTTCCGGATGCAATCTTTTCTCCTATGGACGTTCCCTCAACAAGCACTTTCGGATTCTTGCTTTTTAGGGAATATTCATGGAAAACAGCGCTTTTCTTTTGAGTGTGAACCGTTTCCGGACGAGCCTGAACGATAAAAAGATCGCCGCTCTCTCCGTCCTTAGCCCATTCAATATCCATTGGAAGCTTGTAGTGCTCTTCTATGATTTTGGCCCATTTCGCCAAAGTAATAATCTCTCCATCGGACAAACAGAATTCTTGGCGGTCTTTTTCGGGGACCGGAATCTCCGTCAGCCCGTCTTTGCCGCAATAAATCATTTTATTCTTTTTACTGCCAAGCTTCTTGCTTATTATCGGCTTGAAACCTTTGTCGAGAGTAGGCTTAAAAACAAAAAATTCGTCGGGCACTACCTTGCCTTGAACCACCATTTCACCGACTCCATAAGAGCCGTCGATAAGCACTGCATTTCGAAAACCGGTCTCCGTATCCAAAGTAAAGATGACTCCGGATGAAGCTTTGTCCGATCTTACCATTTTCTGCACTCCCACGCTGAGAGCTATTTTCATATGCTCAAATCCCCTCTTTTCTCTGTAAGATATCGCCCGGGCGGTGAATAATGAAGCAAAGCATCTCCGGCAGGCCTCAAGCAATCCATCCTCACCTCTTATATTAAGATATGTGTCGTGCTGACCGGCGAAAGAGGCTGTAGGCAAGTCTTCGGCAGTGGCCGAAGAGCGTACGGCAACGTCGGCGTTTTCTCCGTATTTCCTGCAAAGCTGGCGGTAAGCCTTTCTGACTTCCTGCTCTAAATCTTTTGGAAATCCGGCGGCCTTTATTATTCCCCTTATTTTAGCTCCTCTTTCCTGAATATTCTTAATACTGGAAATATCCAGCCCGCCCAGTATCTTTGTAATTTTTTCCCTTAATCCGGCTTCATCGATAAAATGCCAATAAGCGTCAGCGGTTAAAGCAAAGCCGTCGGGTATAGCTATCCCCTTTTCCGTTAAATTTCTGTGCATTTCTCCCAAAGAGGCGTTTTTCCCTCCGACTTTGGGAACATCTTTTGAACCAAGATCTTTAAACCAAATGATGTATTTTTTCATATATAGTTTATTGGCAGGAAGCGGAAGTTATCGGCCCGTCTATTTCCACTGGAGCTCCCGCCGACTCCAAACACCAATATTTTCCTTCTTCAAAAAGCAGGGGGGAGGAAACAGCGAATGCCCCTTTGTCGGCAGACTCAAAGCATTTTACCGGCTGATTGCCGTTCTCTTTCATAATAGCCTTTTCTAAATTTCCCAAGTCCCCCTCGTTAGAAAGAGTGTCGTCGGATTCGTCGCAGACGTTAGCGTAGCTTCCGTTGCTGTCGAAATAAAGAAGTTCGGCCTTGCCTCCTACTTGAGATATATAAGTTTTAATATTGGCATCGCGAGCCCTATCCCGCTGACTCCAAGTGTTAACCAAAACGATACTGGCCAGCATGCCGATAATAGCCACCACCACCAAGAGCTCTATTAAAGTAAAACCTTTTTTGTTTTCTCTAAGCATTATTTTTTTATTAGAGATTTTATCGCCAAGGCTGCTTCTTTCAAATCCCCGCAGTTGGGAATATGGTTATCTTCAAGAATTTTTACGCCGGGAGCGGTAACCGGCCCCCCAAGGAAAGCTGTAATAATCGGTTTGCCTTTCCATTTCCTTTTTGCTTCTATAATAATTTTAGCATTTTTTTCAGTTTCAGTCATAATTTGAAGAGTTTGGACAACTATTAGTCCTTTAATATCGGGCTGCTCCAAAAGCGCCCTAATGGCAAACTTGTATTTGTCGGACAAAGCATCCCCCACTACGTCAAGCGGATTCCTTCCCGAATAAGCAGGGTGCATAACTCCCGGCTTATTAAGCTTCTGCAGGGTTTTTTCGCTCAACTCCGCCAGCTTCACCCCTAACTCCTGGCAGTAATCGGCCAATAAGACCCCGCAGCTTCCCCCGTTAGTTACAATAGCAATGCCGTTTTCGCACTTGGGCTGCCAAGCCAAGGCTTTTGCCGAAGAAAAAAGCTCCCTTACAGTATCAACCTCCGTCACTCCGGTCTGTTTAAACAAAGCTTGATATACCGGGTACTCTCCGGCTAAAGATCCCGTATGGCTGGAAACCGCTTTTTTGCCCGCCTTAGTCCTTCCCGCCTTCACCACCAATATGGGCTTTTTGGCGGACACTTCGGAAAAAACATCCATAATCTCCCTCCCTTCTTTTATTCCTTCCAAATAAAGGGCGATGACTTTTGTCTTCGAATCTTCAGCCGCCCACCAAAGAAAATCGGCCAAGGTCGCGTCAGCCTCATTGCCATAAGAAATGAGAGCGGAAAATCCGTAGTTCTTTTTAAGATTCTCATCTATAACCGAATCCACCAAAGCTCCCGACTGGGAAAGGAAAGCAATTTCTCCTGCTTTGGGCATGGCTGGAGCGAAAGTGGCGTTCAGTTTTATTTCCGGCCTGATAACTCCCAAACAGTTCGGACCGATAAGAGGAATGCCGGCTTTTTGAGCCATCTCCTTAATTTTATCTTCCAATAATTTTCCTTCCTTTCCGCTTTCCCCAAATCCCGAAGAAATAACGATAATGCCGCCCACTTTCTTTTGGCAGCACTCCTTGACCACTTTGGGTACTATCTTGGCGGGAACGGCTATAACGGCCAAATCCACCTCCTCTTTGACGGATTTCACCGAGGACAGGGTTTTAATCCCAAAAACCTCCTTCTCGAAAGGATTAATGGCAAAAATCCGCCTCCGGCTCTTTCCCGCCAGAAGATTCTTCATCAGCCCCCAACCGACGGTTTTTGGCTCTTGCTTTGCGCCAATGACAGCTACAGTTTGGGGATTAAAAATTCTGTTTAAATCTCTCATAATATTAAAAAGCGGGCATCGGCAACCTGCGCCCCCCTTTCGTTAGCGATAACCGGGTTCAAATCAATTTCCTTGATTTTTTTCTCAGCCAAAGAAAGTTTGGATAGGGCCACGATTATTTCAGCCAGCTTGTCCAGATTGACGGGCTTCTGTCCCCGCAGGCCTTGCAGCACTTTATGCCCTTTGATTTCCCCCATCATCCGGTAGGCGTTCTCTTTTTTTACCGGCGCTATCCTGAAAGAAACGTCTTTTAAAGCCTCAACGAAAATACCTCCCAGTCCGAACATTATAACGGGGCCGAACTGAGCATCCCTCTTCATGCCTATCATTATTTCCTCACCCTTCAGCTCTTTTTGCACTAAAATTCCTTCTATTTTTTCCGCCGGCTGGCGGATTTTCTTCTCGGCCGTCTCAATTATTTCCGACCAGGCTTTCTCCAGCTCCTTTGCGTCTTTAATGTCCAATTTCACCAATCCCAAATCTGTCTTGTGTAAAGGTTTTTTGGAAGAAACCTTCAAAACAACCGGATAGCCGATTTTCCCGGCAAAAGCTGCCGCTTCTTTCTTGGAATCAGCCAACTTGCTCTTGCCAAAAGGTATCCGATACTCCGTCAAAAGTTTTCTGGTTTCAACAAATCCCAAGTTTTCCATACAATTAATTTATTATATCTCAAAAGGCTTTCTAAGCAAAGAAAAACAAGCCTTTCAGGGCCTGAATATAACCGAAAGAGGCTGAACATCTTTCAATTTAAAATGGGAGGGATTTGGCCCCTCCTATTTTATTTATCATTCTGCCATTATTTTATAAGCTTCCCTACCTTAATGGCGTGCATTAAGAGCGTGTGAGAATATCCCCATTCGTTATCGTACCAAGACAGCACCTTAACCATATCTCCATCAACAACCCTAGTGGAAGACAGATCCACGATTGAACCGTAGGGCTGTCCGATAATATCCGAAGAAACCAGCGGCTCTTCGCTTACCTTGAGAACTTCCTTCCATTTTTCCAAAGAAGCTGCTTCTTTCAATATTCCGTTTATTTCCTCCACGCTGGTCTTCTTCTTTGAGAGAAAAGTAAAGTCGATAATGGAGCCTGAAGGTACGGGAACCCTTATAGCGATTCCATCAAAAATCCCTTCGTATCCGGGTAAGGACTTGGCGGTAGCCTTAGCTGCTCCCGTGCTGGCGGGTACTATATTTTGCGCTGCCGCCCTGCCTCTTCTGAAATCTTTTTTATCCGGAGCATCAACAAGAGCCTGGCTGGAAGTGTAGCCGTGAATAGTGTTCAAAATCGCCTTAGCTACGCCGGGGTTTTCCATTAATACTGCAGCCACCGGTACAACGGCGTTGGTGGTGCAGGAAGCGTTGGAGGTTATTTCCCCCAGGGAAGGCGACGACAGCCTGTCGTCGTTGGCCGCGCAAACGGCCTGTTCGACGTCTCCTTTGGCGGGAGCTGAAATAACCACCCGCTTGGCTCCTGCCGCCAGATGGGCCTTAGACCCCTCGTCAGAAGCGAAAAAACCCGTGGATTCTATTACCACATCCACCTTTAAATCTTTCCAGGGCAAATTGACGGGATCTTTTTCCGTCAGGCTTAATATCTTTTTGCCGTCGACAACCAAATAGCTTTTATCTTTATCTCTTGCTACTTCAACGTCCTTGCCGTACCTGCCGTAAACAGTGTCGTATTTTAGAAGGTAGGCCAAATTTTCTTCATCGGTAAGATCGTTGACGGCGACTATCTCTGCATCTTTATGCCCGAAGGCCTGCCTGAAGAAAGTCCTTCCGATCCTGCCGAATCCGTTTATTGCAATTCTTACCATAGATTAATTCAAGATTAAATGATTATTCCTTAGCGAATCAAGGTTCTCGCCGTAGGCGAGGTTCTTATTTTATTCCCAATAAATTGGATATTTTTTCCTTGTCAAAACCGATTACGATTTCCCCGTCTATATCAATAACGGGAACTCCCATTTGATTAGTCTTATTTATCATCTCTTCCCTGGCTTGAGCGTCCTCTGCCACATTGATGTCTTCGAATTCAATATTGTTTTCCTTTAAGAATTCTTTGAGGGTTACGCAGTAAGGACAAGCCGGCGTGGAAAACACTCTGATTTTTGGCATGTTGTAAAATTATTTAATTATTAATTTACCCCGTTAAATCCCGCTTTGCGGGAATTCTGTTTGCAGAATTATTTAACAGGGTGGACTAGAAGGGCGGCGCCTACGGCTCCACTCCAAGCTCCAAACCGAGCTTCTTTTATCTTAACATATTTCCTGGCCGAGGGCGAAATAACCCTTAAAGCGATTTCGGCTCGAACTGCTTTTATAAAAAACTTGTAGGCGCTGGCTATGCCTCCGCCGATTACAACCACGTCCGGGTCAAGAAGATTTATAGCTGAACTTATCCCAACTCCCAAATACCGGCCGTACTCCCGATAAACGTTTAAAGCTCTCTTATCTCCCTTTTGAGCTTTTTCCTGAAAAGCCTGGGGATACGCACCTTTTCTCAAAAAGAATTTTTCTGAAGCGTACTGCTCCAAACACCCCTGGCCTCCGCAGCTGCATTTCAAACCGTTGTAGTTGATGGTTATATGCCCAATCTCCCCAGCTGCCCCGAAAGCCCCCTTGTACAGCTCTCCATCGATTACCAGCCCTCCGCCCACCCCGGAACCCAAAGTTATTCCCAAAACTGCCTTGGATTTTTTACCCTCGCCCAAACGGGCTTCGGCCAAAGCAAAACAGTTGGCGTCATTTTCCATTTTGGTCTTTAAACGCAAATGCCCTTGGACTATTTTAGCCAGAGGCTGGTTGCTGAGAGAAGTTAGATTGGGAGGGTTTAATATTTCAGTCCTTTTTTTATTAAGAGGTCCGGGCACTCCCAACCCGATACCTTTTACTTCGGACTTGGAAATTCCCGAAAGAAGGCTTTCAGAAACAGCTTCAATGGCCTCCAGAAGGCCTTTCTGGTTTTTGGCAGTCAGCACCCCCTCCTTTTTGAGGATCTTTCCTCTTTGGAGCAAAACAAAATTAGTTTTTGTCGCTCCGATGTCGACGCCAACACTGTACATAAAATTGTTTTAACTAATTACTGTAAGGGACAACCGGAAAGTTCGGACAGCTTGCTGAGAGTTTGGTATCCCACAACTTTTTCTCCATCGGCCATTATCCAGGTAGGGACCGATTGTATTTCGTCTTTCTGGCACTGTTCTGTCCATTGGTCGTCTTCGCCAACGCACTCCACGTAATTAATTTCTTCCACGGCTTCTCCGAAAAGTTCTTTCTGATTCTGGCAGTGAGGACAGTATTTAGAGCCGTAAAAAACGAGTCCGCTATCTGCCAAACATTGGGCAAAAGAAGCCAAATCTTCCTCAGAAACTTTTTCTTCAATGCCGGAGGCTTCTCCTTGGCCTTCCCGTTCTTTTTCTTTCAAGTTAAACCCGCTAGCGAATAAAAACTGGCCGTCTTTGGTAAGATAAGAGTGGTATTCGGTCCCCTCTATCTCTAGAAGAATGCCGTAAACCGGACCTTCATCCAACACCTTTATCAGCGAAGCGGTTACCCCATCGCCTTCTATGCTTTTATTCACAAAATCTATAGCGATTTCACCGGCCTTATCGGCGGAAATATTCCGGTAGTAATTAAAATAATAGAAGGCGCCAGCTACCAAAAGAATGGCTACAATGGCGATTATTAAACATGGATTCTTTAGTTTTGTCATATAACTTATTCTAATAAGATTTCAGCTTTTTGTAAACCACATTAAGTTAATTCCTTTATCTGTTAAGTCTTGTTTTTAATGTGGTAAACTCCCTCCCGGTACTCATATTCAATGATTCCCGCATAGGGAACTTCAACGTTAATAATATCTTCGTCAGATATTTTTTCGATTTCCTTAATCAAAGCCCTTAAGCTGTTATGGCTGGCCACCACTAAAACGTTTTTTCCTTCTTTTAAGTCTTTCTCGATGAACTTTTCGTGGAACGGTTTGACTCTCTTTACCACATCGGCCAAATTCTCTCCGCCGGGAGGGGTATTTTTGTATCCCCTTCTCCATAAATGGACTTGCTCCTCTCCATACTTTTCAATAATTTCCTTTTTGTTTAATCCCTGAAGGTCTCCGTAATATCTTTCGTTAAGAGCTTCGTTAACGAAAACCGGAAGGTAATTCTTTTTCAGATCGTGGAATTTCCCCCATTTTTCCATCCGCCCTTCAAAGTGGCGGAAAATCGGATATTTTTCCCCTTTTTCCAAAACCAGCAGGCAGCTATGCATATTTCTCATCAAAGGAGAAGTATACACCACGTCTATTTTGGCTTCGGCTAATTTTTCCGCTATTTCCGGGACTTTTTCCTTGCCCTCCCGACAAAGAGGAACATCGGTCCACCCGGTAAACCTATTTTCCAGGTTCCATTGCGATTTGAAATGCCTGAATAGAATTAATTTTGCCATAAATTTGAAAGCGCAGGCGGCGTCTTTAAGCGAGCTTCGGGCAGGCCGTGGGTTTGGCGCTGCGAGCGCAAAAATACTGCCAAGCGCTATAATTCTTCTTCTATTTTTAATAGTCTTTTATATTTGGCCATTCTAAATTTGGTGGCCGGAGCGCCGGATTTTAAATAATTAGCGCCGAGTCCGACGGCCAAGTCGGCTATAAAGTCATCTTCCGTTTCGCCCGATCTGTGGGAAACTATGACGCTCCAACCGAAAGATTTTGCCAGCTTTCCCGCTTCAATGCCTTCGGTTAAAGTCCCTACCTGATTAACTTTCAAAATCAGTCCGCTGCAGGCTTTCTTCTCTTCTGCTTCTTTAATTCTTTCTGAATTGGTTACCAAAAGATCATCTCCAACAATAATCACTCTATCCCCCAATTCTTTTTGAATATCTATAAATCCCTGCCAGTCTTCCTCCCAAAACGGATCTTCCAGGGAGACTATCGGATATTTATTAGCAAGCTCCATGTAATAACGAAGCAATTCTTCTCTATTTAAAAGATCGGAGCTTATTTGATATTTTCCATTTTTATGAAATTGAGATGCGGCCGCATCTATAGCTATCTTGGTTATTTCCTCGCATCCGGCTTTATCAGCGGCTTTCAATATCAGCTCTATCGCCTCTTTAGCTCCCGACACTGGCGGAGCAAACCCGCCCTCATCCCCCAAAACAAGTGCTCCTTCTCCGTATTTTTCTTTGATAAGTTTTTCCAGCTCTTTATAAACCGCCGACCCGGCTTCTAAATTT
>CAYXYS010000020.1:0-11330 GCA_964469735.1 uncultured Candidatus Saccharibacteria bacterium | reverse complement strand
GATATCGCCTATGCCGGCATACCTGTGGCGCGTTCCGCCCAAAACCTGAACGCACTGCAGCACTCTGGCTCCGCTATTATCCGCTACGTTTAATAGTGTCCTGTTCTGAATCATAATATTAAATCTTCTTGATTACTTTCCATCTTTTATCCTTGGAAATAGGCCTGGTTTCTTCAATAACCACCATATCTCCCGGCTGATATTCCCCTTCTTCGAAATGGGCTTTGTACTTTTGATGGAATTTAAATCTCTTTTTGTATTTCTGGTGCTCTTTTATTTTTTCAACCGAAACTACCGCCGTCTTTGGCGTTTTTGCCGAAACTATTTTTCCGGTCAATTGTCTCTTTGGCATATTAATTCAAGATTATATATTTATTCCTTAGCAAATCAAGCTTTGCTTATTGCTTTTCCTTTAATATGGTTAAAATTCTGGCGATGTCCTTCTTGATATTTCTGATTTCCCTAACGTTCTTGACTTTACCCGAAGCTAAATCAAATCTCAAACTCCTTAGTTTTTCTCGGTAGTCTTTAACGTTTTTTAATAATTCCTCTTTCGGTTTTTGCCTTATCTCTGCCGATTTCATATTAGCGTTTTATAATAAAATGATATATCGCTTAACGCGCTATAAATTTAGTCTTCATGGGGAGCTTGTCTGCGGCTTTGGAAAAAGCGTCTCTGGCCATTTCTTCCGGAATCCCCTCAAGCTCGAAAATAATCCTGCCGGGCTTAACTGGAAAAACATAGTGGTCAACCGATCCTTTTCCTCCTCCCATAGGCACTTCCTGCCCCTTCTCGGTTACGGGCTTGTGCGGAAATACTCTCACCCAAAGCTTTCCTCCCTTCCTCAAATATCTGATAATAGCCCTTCTAGCCGCCTCAATCTGCCTGGCTGTAACCCATTTGGTTTCCATAGACTTTAATCCAAAACTGCCGAAAGCAAATTCGGTTCCCCTGGTTTCAATTCCCTCAGCCCTTCTCCTTCCTTTATGCCATTTTCTGTGTTTTATTTTCTTTGGATAAAGCATGTTGATTAATCAAATTTCTCGCCTTTATAAATCCAGACTTTCACTCCTATTACTCCGTAAGTGCAGCGAGCTTCGGCCAAATGATAGTCGATAATCGCCCTTAAAGTCTGCCTGGGAAGATTTCCCTTCTTCAGCCATTCCCTTCTGGCGATTTCGCTGCCGCCAAGCCTTCCCGACAATTCAATCCTGGCCCCCAGCACTTCCTTGTTGGCTATTATCTTTTCCATTCCCTGCTTCATAGCCCGCCTATGGCCCACTCTTTTTTCCAACTGCTGAGCTATCCACTGGGCAGACAAAGAAGCGGAAGCCCAAGGATTCTTTACTTCTCTTATCTCTATTCTCAATTCTCTTTTGCCGTCTTTGGGCAAAGGCAGAACTTTTTCCAATGATTTCTTAAGCTCTTCTGCTCCCTTTCCTCCCCTTCCTATAATCAGTCCGGGGCGGGAAGTGTTAATAATGACAGTTACCTTGCCGGCGAACCTTTCTATCTCCACTTTTTCCAATCCGCTGTCTTTAAGCTTCTTTTCCAAAAACCGCCTTATTCTAAAATCCTCTTCCAGATATTCCGGCAACTTCTTTTTATTAAACCATCTGGAGTCCCAATCTCCCGCTCTCCTTAGTCTATATACTTTTGGATGGACTTTATGCGACATAATTTAGGCTGTTTTTCTTCTAAAGACTTTTTTTAATGCCTGCCGGGGCCTACTTCTTATAGATTCGGAACTGGGCCTGAATTTGGCCTGCCCCGTAGGAGGCTTGCCTTCCTTAGGGGGCTTTTCAGCCCTTGGGGTTTTTCCCGTTTCCCCAATCTTTTTCGAAGTCTTTACGGTTTCTTTGCCGGCAGCCGGTTTTGCGGCTTTTGTCTTTTTCGAACCCTTAATTTCTTCCAAAATCATATTAATATGGGAGGTTTTCTTTTGAATTTCGGCGGCCTGGCCTCTTGCCCTTGCTCTCCACCTTTTCAGCTTCGGGCCCTCGTTGACTTCTATTTTGGAGATATAGAGGCTAGGAGCTTCTAGCTGGTAAGCGCTTCTGGCGTTTGCCAAAGCTGAATTTAAAAGCTTCAGCATAGGCCTGGCGGATCCCTTGACAGTGAAATTCAAAATGTTCTGGGCGTCAACGGCCTTCTTTCCTCTTATTAAATCTGCTACCAATCTGGCTTTTCTGGGCGCTATCCTTAAATATCTTAATGTTGCTGAAACTTTTTTCATAATTATTTTGATTCAGTCGGGGCGGCACTTTTTTCCGCTGCCTTGGCTTCTAATTCCCTCTGCATTTTTCCTCCATGCCTTCCGAATCTGGTTGTAGGAGCGAATTCCCCCAGCTTGTGACCAACCATATCTTCGGTCACGAAAACAGGAACGTGCTCCTTGCCGTTGTGCACCCCGAAGGTAAAACCGACCATTTCAGGAGTGATCGTGCAGGCCCGGCACCATGTTTTTATAATGGTTTTGTCGCCGGACTTCTTGTCTTTCAGTTTCTTTAACAGCTTGTCTGGGGTATATGGACCTTTTTTAAGACTTCTTGCCATAGTTATTTGGATAATTTATCATCCTTATTTCTTTTTCTTTTTCCTTCTTTGAACTATGAATTTATTCGTCCAATTCCTTTTTCTGGTTTTTACTCCCTTGGCTATCTTGCCCCAAGGAGTCTTGGGATGCGGCATTCCTATAGGAGCTTTTCCTTCTCCTCCTCCGTGAGGATGGTCGGGAGGAATCATCGCAGAACCCCTGACTGTCGGCCTGATTCCCATGTGCCTCTTTCTTCCGGCCTTGCCGATTTTTTTGTATCTCAGCTCCGGCCTGGAAACTGCTCCAATAGTAGCGAAGCATTCCTGTAAAACTTTCCTGACTTCGGTTGAAGGCATTTGGACGTGGACGTATTTTCCTTCATGCGATAAAATTTGGGCCGAGGTTCCCGCTCCCTTTGCCATCTTCCCACCTCTTCCAGGCTCCAATTCAATATTAAAAATAGGCGTTCCCGAGGGAATATTTTTAAGCTTCATCCTGTTTCCTGTTTTTAATTCCGCCTTTTCAGAACAAATTACCTCTTGCCCGACTTCGATTTGCTGAGGAGCCAAACGGTATTTTTTATCTCCGTCGGCATATTCAACCAGCATGATAAAAGAAGTCCTGTTGGGATCGTATTCCAAAGAAACCACTTTTCCTTTAATATCAATTTTTTCTTCTCCGAAGTCCACTATTCTATAGAGCCTCTTGGCTCCGCCTCCCTGGTGGCGCATGGTAATTCTTCCCGTACCGGCCCTTCCGCCTTTTTTCTTGAGCGACAAGAGCAGCCTCTTTTCGGGCTTCTTCTTTGTCAGCATCTTGAAGTCTTCTTTTGTGGCGGTGTTTTTAAGCATATTTCTAACGGGGTAAAATCTCTATTTTTTGGCCTTCTCTAATTTTTACGATAGCTTTTTTATAGCCCTCCTGCCAGCCCTCCACTCTTCCTAACCTTCTTTTCTTTCTTGGAATGTTAATTATCCTTACAGCTTCAACGTCCACCCCGTAAGCGCTTTCAATAGTCTTTTTTATTTCCGTCTTGTTGGCGTCCGGAAAAACCTTGAAAATGTACTGATTCTTTTCCAGCAAGTCGGTAGCTTTCTCGGTAACCTGGGGAGCTCTAAGCACCCTGTAGCTGGATCCTGAAACTTTCTTAGGTTTCGAGGGAACGACAGCCGGCTTTTTCGCCTCCTTTTTAACGGGCCTTTTTTCTGCCTTCGGCTTCTCTTTTTTTTGAGGCTTCTCGTGTTCTTTCTTTTTTTTCTTGAATACGTCGAAAATGGCCATATTATGCTTCCTTTAAAAATGTTTCTTTGATGACCTTCAAGGACTCCTTGGGTATAACCAAAAACTTGGAATTAAGAAGGTCTAAAATATTCAAATCCTTGGCCTGGACGGTCTTCACTCTGGAAAGATTTCTGGCGGCCAGAATTATCTTTTTATCCATGGACGGCAAAGCAATTAAACAGCTAGATTTTTTAACCGGCAGCTTGGCCATCAGATTAGCCATAGTTTTAGTCTTGGCTTCTTCCAGCTTCAAGCTTTCCAGCACTAAAACCAAATTGTTCTTAGCCTTGGCGCTGAGAACCATAAAAAGGGCCTTTCTTCTCATCTGCTTGTTTATCTTCTGCTTATAATTCCTGTCCTTGGTCGGGCCGAAAGTAACTCCTCCTCCTATCCATATCGGAGAACGGCTGGAGCCGTGCCTGGCTCTTCCGGTTCCTTTTTGCCTCCAAGGCTTCCTTCCTCCGCCACGGACATCTCCTCTGTCTTTGGTATGGGCGGTAGCTTGCCTGCGGTTGGCAGTTTGGGAAAGAACTACTTGATGGACCAGGTCGGAATTAATCTCCACCCCGAAAATTTCCTTGGGCAGCAAGGCTTGCTTTATTTCTTTTCCGGTTTGGTCGTAAACAGAAACTTTCATAATTACGCTTTAATTTCCAGCAAAGTTCCCTTTCTGCCGGGAACCGCTCCTTTAACGGCTATCAAATTATTATCTTTATCCACTTTCACTACTTTAAGATTCTTGACTGTAATTTTTTCAGACCCCATGCGGCCAGGCATCTTTTTTCCCTTAAAAACCCTTTGAGGGCCGGTGAATCCCACCGAACCCAAGGTTCTGTGCTCGTGCTTGACTCCGTGGGTAGCGTTCCTTCCGGAAAAATTCCAGAGTTTAACCGCCCCTTGGAATCCTTTTCCCTTGGAAATCCCGGAAATCTTAACCTTTTCGCCTTCTTTGAAAATAGAAACGTCTATTCGGTCTCCGATGTTGTACTCTCCTCCCTGCGCAGGCAGGCCGTTCTTGAATTCTTTCTGAAAACGATAAGGCTTTTTTTTCATGGACTTGCCGACTTTCTTTTCTTTGTCCATTTTCTTGAATCCGATTTGCAGGGCGCTATAGCCGTCTTTTTCCTCGGTTTTAACCTGAAGAACTTCGCAAGGTCCGGCTTCAATCAAAGTAACCGGTGCTCTCTTGCCGGTTTGATCGAATATCTGACTCATTCCTAATTTTGAACCTAAAATGAATTTCATCTTACTTAACAAGAAAACCGGGCATAGCCCGGTCTCTCCATGGCTATTTACGAAAATTTCTGTTTCAGATGGTTAATGTTTTCACCATTGGGATTATAGACTAAAATTTGCCTTTTGTAAAGCCCCGGGGCTACATTTTAATCTCAATGTCCACTCCTGCCGGCAAAGTCAGGTTCATTAGCGCGTCAATAATCCTCGGATTGGGGTTCATTATGTCAATCAGCCTCTTGTGGGTCCTCATTTCATACTGCTCTCTGGCGTCCTTATGAACGAAAGTGGAGCGATTGACCGTATATTTTCTGGTTTCCGTAGGCAAAGGAACGGGGCCTGAAACTTCGGCCCCGTAACGCAAAGCGGTCTCAACAATCTGTCGAGCGCTGTTGTCAATCACTTTGTGATCATAAGCCCTAAGCTTAATCCTAAGCTTGGACTTGGTTCCTTCTGCTGATGCACCTTTTTTCTTCTGCGCCATCTTTGCCAGCTATATCCCTTACTTAATGATCTTAGTTACCACTCCGGCTCCGACGGTCTTTCCTCCCTCTCTAATAGCGAACCTTTGCTGTTCCTCCATGGCTACTGGAGCGATCAATTTAACCTGGAAATTGACTGTATCTCCGGGCATAACCATCTCGGTTCCCTCGGGCAATGTGACGTCGCCCGTGACATCAGTAGTTCGAATGTAAAACTGGGGTTTGTACCCGGTAAAAAACGGAGTGTGGCGTCCCCCTTCTTCTTTGGTTAGAATATAAACTTCGGCTTCAAATTCCGTATGAGGGGTAATTGAGCCGGGTTTGGCCAATACTTGCCCTCTTTCTACGTCTTCTTTCTTTAATCCTCGAAGCAGAATTCCGACATTGTCGCCGGCAACACCTTCATCAAGCAGTTTGTTGAACATCTCAACGCTGACAGCGGTAGTCTTCTGAGTCGGCTTGATTCCGATTAATTCAACTTCGTCGTTAGGATGAACCAATCCCCTCTCAATTCTTCCCGTGGCAACAGTTCCCCTTCCTTCAATAGTGAATACGTCCTCTACTGCCAGCAAGAAGGGCTTGTCTGTTTCTCTAACGGGCTCGGGTATGTATTCATCCATAGCTTGGACTAAATCCAAAATAGGCTTGGCGGCTTCTTCATCCGCTGATTTGCATTCTAAGGCTTTTATAGCGGAACCTCTGATAACCGGAACTTCGTCTCCCGGGAATTTGTATTTCTTCAGAAGCTCTCTTACCTCAGACTCCACCAAATCAATGATTTCCGGATCATCAACAGCGTCGCATTTGTTTAGAAACACGACTATTGAAGGTAATCCTACCTGGTAGGCCAAAAGGATATGTTCCCTGGTCTGGGGCATGGGGCCGTCCGGAGCGGAAACTACCAATATTCCGCCGTCCATTTGAGCGGCTCCGGTAATCATGTTCTTAATGTAGTCGGCGTGTCCCGGACAGTCGATGTGAGCATAATGCCTCTTCTCGGATTCGTACTCTAAGTGAGAAACGGATATCGTCAGCCCCCTGGCTTTTTCCTCGGGAGCCGAATCAATCTGGTCTACATTTTTCTCTGAAACATTGTATCCTTTCAGGTTTAATATGTGAAGGATAGCTGCAGTCAGAGTGGTCTTACCATGGTCGACGTGGCCGATGGTACCGACGTTAACGTGGGGTTTCCCCCTGACAAATTTTTCTTTTTCTGCCATGTTTTTTGACTATTAATTATTAATTAGACTAATTATTATTTTATTAAATTAAAAAAGAAAGTCAATCTTTTTTAATTCATTTCAATGTTAATTTAGCAGGAATCAAGTAAAACGTCAAGCCTACCTGCCGGCGGGCAGGCTACAGCGGCAAATCTTCAACCTTCAACTCTTCCTCTTTGAGCTCTTCGGGTATCTCTTTTCTGTCTTTTTTCTCAAAATCATTCTTGCTTAGGCCCAATTTCTTCTTGTATTCCTCAAAGCTGGTGACCACCATAATTGGCTCTCCGTTTTCTATAATGATGAATTTGCCGCCGTCCGCTTTAACTATTTTTTTAATCTCGTTCAGGTCCATAATATATTACCTTCTTTTTCCTTCTATAATCTCCTGGGCCACATTGGCGGGAACCTCTTCGTAATTATCGAATTCCATAACGAAAGTTCCTCTTCCCTCGGTCATCGACCTTAGCGATGTGGCATAGCCGAACATCTCAGACAAAGGAACCTTGGCGTCTATCACCTTCATATTGAGCCTATCCGATGTTTCTTCTATTTTCCCCCTTCTAGCTGAAAGGTCTCCAATAGTGTCGCCAAAAAATTCTTCGGGAATAACCACTTCTAGCTTCATAATCGGCTCTAAAAGCACGGGCTTGGCTCTT
The DNA here is from genome assembly GCA_964469735.1 of uncultured Candidatus Saccharibacteria bacterium. Classification (GTDB taxonomy): domain Bacteria; phylum Patescibacteriota; class Minisyncoccia; order Minisyncoccales; family MHMH01; genus JACOYH01. The sequence continues at coordinate 3,921 of CAYXYS010000020.1, read as the reverse complement.
TTGGCAGCTTCGTGAAAAGCTTGGGCGCCGGCTATTTTGAAGGCAACTTCCGAAGAATCGACTTCATGATAAGAGCCGTCAAAAAGGGCGGCTTGCATATCTATCATGGGATATCCGGCAACAACTCCTCTGTCCATGGCTTCTTTAACTCCCTTTTCAACTGCAGGGATGTATTCCTGGGGAATTACTCCTCCTTTGATTTCGTTTAAAAATTCAAAGCCCTCTCCTCTTTCCTTGGGGGCAACCCTCAAATAGACGTGTCCATATTGTCCCCTTCCTCCAGACTGTTTAACGTATTTGCTTTCAGCCTCAGCTTCCTGTTTAACGGTTTCCTTATAAGCAACCTGGGGCCTGCCAACGCTGGCCTCCACCTTGAATTCCCTTCTCATTCTATCCACTAAAATATCCAAGTGCAACTCTCCCATACCGGATATCAATGTTTCCCCGGTATCAGGATCGCTCTGAACGCGGAAGGTTGGGTCTTCATCGGCCAGCCTCCTTAAAGCTATTCCCATCTTTTCCTGGTCAGCTTTGGTTTTCGGCTCAATTCTAATTGAAATAACGGGTTCGGGGAAAGTAATTTTCTCGAGCACGATAGGATGATTCTCGTCGCAGAGGGTATGTCCGGTACTGGTATTTTTCAATCCCACTGTTGCAGCTATATCGCCAGCGTAAAGCTCTTCGACTTCTTCCCTCTCGGCAGAGTGCATCCTTAAAATTCGGCCAATTCTTTCTTTTTCTCCGGTAGTAGTGTTTAAAACGTAAGAGCCTTTTTTAAGCGTTCCGGAATATATTCTAAAGAAGGTTAAAGTTCCCACGTAAGGGTCTGTAGCCACCTTAAATGCTAAAGCGGCAAAAGGAGCGTTATCATCGGCCTCCCTGGTTATGGTTTCCTCGGTTTTGGGATCAATTCCCTCTACCGGCGGAACTTCTGTCGGGCTAGGCAGATAGTCAACTACGCCGTCAAGCACAGCCTGGACTCCTTTATTCTTAAGAGCTGATCCGCAAAAAACAGGCACTAACTTATATTCCAGAACGGCTTTCCTCAGCGCCTTTTTCAGTTCCTCAAGGGGAATTTCATTGCCGGCCAAATATTCGTTTAATAGGGCTTCGTCTTCAGCAGCTATCCTCTCAACCAGCTTTCCCCTCCATTTTTTGGCTTCCTCTAACATACTTTCAGGAATTTCTTTTTCTTCTATGATTTGGCCGAAATCCCCTCCGTAATATATGGCCTTCATCTTAAGAAGGTCCACTGTTCCCTCAAGCTTATCTTCAAGGCCAATCGGCAAATGCATGGCTATGGCATTGGGTGTGAGCTTGCGTAAAATACTCTCCAGGCTCTTTTCAAAATTGGCTCCCATTCTGTCCAGTTTGTTTATAAAGCAAATTCTGGAAACCTCATACTTGTCAGCCTGCCTCCAAACGGTTTCAGATTGAGGCTCAACTCCCGCAACTCCGTCGAAAACAACCACTGCTCCGTCTAAAACCCTCAAAGATCTCTGGACTTCGGCGGTAAAGTCAATGTGTCCGGGAGTGTCGATAATATTGATTCTGTATTCGTTTTCTTTTGTTTTTTCCTTTCCGATCGGAGTCCAAAAACAGGTGGTGGCTGCGGAAGTAATTGTAATCCCCCTCTCTCTTTCCTGCTCCATCCAGTCCATAATTGCAGCCCCTTCGTGAACTTCCCCGATTTTATGGGAAATTCCGGTGTAAAACAAAATCCGCTCCGAAACGGTTGTTTTCCCTGCGTCGATATGGGCAATAATCCCAATATCCCTTACTTTTTCTATAGGATAAGTTCTAGGCATAGTATTTTTTACCAGGAGAAATGGGCGAAAGCCCTGTTGGCCTCGGCCATCTTATGGGTATTTTCTTTTTTTCTAACGGCAGAGCCTTCGTTTTTAGCCGAAGCCATAAGCTCGTCAGCCAGCTTTTGCGCCATAGCTCTTCCCTTCCCCGACCTGGCAGCTTCGATTATCCAGCGAAAAGCCAATGCTTGCTTTCGGTCCCCTCTCACTTCCCTGGGAACCTGATAAGTGGCTCCCCCGACTCTCTTGGGCTTAATTTCCAAAAGAGGCGAAGCGTTCCTTATGGCTAACTCAAAAATCTCCAAAGGCTCTTTTTTGGTTTTTTCTTTTATAATCTCAAAAGCGTCATAGACTATTTTCCTGGCCACGGACTTTTTCCCTCTTTCCATCACGTTGTTGATAAATTTAGCAACCTTAACGCTTTGGTAAACGGGGTCTGGGGCCGGAACTCTTTTTTCAGTTTTTTTGCCTCTTGCCATAATTATAATTACTAATGAGAGAAAAATTAAAACTTGTTTTTATTTTAATCGAATGAAGCGATTATTTGGATAATTTATTATCCTCATTATTTAGCAGATTTCTTAGTTCCGTATTTTGATCTTTCTTGTTTCCTGCCTTCAACTCCGGCAGAGTCCAAAACTCCCCTGACCACGTGGTATCTAACCCCGGGAAGGTCCTTGACCCTTCCTCCCCTTATAACCACCACTGAGTGCTCCTGGAGATTGTGCCCCTCGCCGGGAATGTAGGCTGTAACTTCCATGCCGTTGGTTAATCTTACCCTGGCCACCTTTCTTAAGGCGGAGTTAGGCTTTTTGGGAGTAGTCGTGAAAACTTTCAAGCAGACCCCCCTCTTAAAAGGAGAAGTGTATTCAACGGGCCTGTTCTTTAAAACGTTAAAACCAAAAGTCAGGGCGGGCGAAGCGTCCTTCTTCTGGGTTTTCTTTCTTCCTTTTTTCACCAATTGATTAATTGTCGGCATGTTTAAAAATTGAAGATAAAATAAAAAATGATTTCTCTTTGCAATCCGTTAAATCGAGGCTTCCCTCTCTTAATTCAGATTGTCATTTTATTATTCGATTGTAAGTTTAGCAAATTAGCCCAAACTGTCAATGCTAGAAAAGAAAATTCTGTCCGGTAACGAGAGTAAAAAGCAGAGAAGCGCCCCGGAATATCCAGTTCAGCCCAAAAAATATGAAGAATATCAGAATAAAAAGACTGTACTGCCGGAGAAACATTTTAAGCTTGTCGAACTGCGAAGGGAGAAGGGAGAATAAAATATGGGAGCCGTCCAGGGGAGGAATGGGAATCAAATTGAATATCCCCCAGGCAAAATTGTAAATAACGATAATCCCGAAAAGAAAGAGCACCGGTTCGGGAAGGATGATGAAGCGGATTGCCAATCCGAAGAGTATGGCCACCAAAAAATTCGTTATCGGACCGGCCAGAGAAACCTTTAATGTTCCCCACCTTTGATCTCTGAAATTGAAGGGGTTGATGGGTACGGGTTTGGCCCACCCGATTATCGGCCCATGCCCGGCAGTCAACAAAAGAAGGAGTACGGGAAGAATAATCGTTCCAAAAGGGTCAATATGTTTTATGGGATTCAAAGTAAGCCTGCCGGCGTACTTAGCTGTCGGGTCTCCCAATTGCAAAGCAACGCTCCCGTGAGCTACTTCGTGAAGCATTATGGAAAAAAATAAAACTATGAGCGAAAGTATTGCCAGCATGCTGGTTCTATGATAACATATCCTCGTATGGCTAGACAATGCGCAATATGCGGAAAAACAGGCATGATGGTCAACAATCGCGTAAAACTTCGCGGTAAATTCAACCCAACCATCAAAAGAAAACAGCAGCCCAATCTCCAATGGGTAAAATTGGATTCGGGCAAAAGGGTAAAGGCCTGCGCCAAATGCATCAAACGCCTTGCGAAGGCGAAATGACCAAATCCCAAGCAACAAATCACAAACTATAAGAAATATTAAATTTTATACTTTGGGCTTGGGATTTGTAATTTGATATTTGGAACTTCCAATACGGGGCGTCGTATACTGGTTATTATGCAGGGCTGGGGGTCCTGTGAACTGGGTTCGATTCCCAGCGCCCCGACATA
>CAYXYS010000019.1:0-11723 GCA_964469735.1 uncultured Candidatus Saccharibacteria bacterium | reverse complement strand
GCTGAGCTAACCGCCCCTATAATTTCTTTTCCATCAAATAGGCGCTGTCACCGTTTGCGTAATAGCCTTCGATGGTTTTAACTATATCAAACCCCATATTTTGGTAAAATGAGACCCCTTTTCGGTTGCTGGTTCTGGCGTGAAGCCCGATATTTTCGGCTTTTTCCAGTTTTTTAGTTATGAAAGCCATCATTTCCGTTCCGATTCCTTGGCCCTGGAACTCCGGGATTACAGCAATGGCTTTTATCCATCCTTTTTTATCCGCCTTTTCGTATCCTAAAACATATCCTACGATTTTCCCGTCTTTCTCAGCGACAAAAAAATCATTAGGGTATTCTTCAAGGAGTTTTTTAAAATAAGATTCAGGCCAGGAATCCGGAAAAGCTTCTTTTGTTATTCCCATCACTCTTTCCAGATTAGTTGGCTGAATTTTCCTTATTTCTATCATATATGTGCCCAGGGCGGGACTTGAACCCGCACCCTCTTGCGAGGCTAGGCCCTCAACCTAGTGTGTATGCCAATTCCACCACCTGGGCCGGAATTATTCCTTTTTTTCTTCTCCTGCGGCTTCTTTTTCCTCGGCAGTTTCTTTCTGTTCCGGTTCCTCTTCCGGAGCTTCTTCGGAAGCGTCTTTAGTTGTTTCTTCTTCGACGGGCAGAGCGTTAGAAAAACCTTGCGCTTTCAATCTGGCTTTTCTACCTTTGGCTTCCCTAATATAATAAAGCTTAGCTCTCCTTACCTTTCCTCTTTTGACAATTTCTATTTTGTCGATGACGGGGGAGTGGATGGGAATTATTTTTTCAACTCCCACTCCGGAAGTCACCTTTCTTACGGTAATAGTGGCTCCGGATTCGTTGCCGTGCTTTTTGGAAATAACCAAACCCTCGAAAGTTTGAATTCTTTCCTTGTCTTTTTCTTTTATCTTTTGATGCACTCTTACTGTATCTCCCGGCCTGATGTCGGGCAGATTGGTCTTTAAGTGCGGTCTTATAATGCTTTCAGTTTTTGTAGGCATATTTTAATTCAAGATTATAATTTATACCTTAGCGAATCAAGGTTCTGCCGAGAGAAGCGAGGCAGGTTCTTAAATCTTTTGGTAATGGTGAACAAAATTCCTTGATTTCTTCTCCCGGCAGTTGGATTTTCAGCGAACTGGCATGGAGAAATTGTCTTTCCAGCCCTTCGGGAACGGGCTGGTTTTTAAACCCGTAAAGCTTGTCTCCGGCTATCGGATGGCCGAGATAAGCCATATGGACTCTAATTTGATGTTTGCGACCAGTTCGAGGTTTAGCCTCAACCAGGTCATAATCTTTGAAGGTTTCTAAAACCTTGTATTCTGTGACCGCTTCCCTTTTACCTTGGGCTCCGGGTTCTTGCGGCAGGAATACCTTTTGTTTCCTCCGGTCGTTGGGAGAGCGTCCCAGCAGGGTTTCTATTATTCCCTCCTCGTTTTTAAGGTGTCCGACCACCAGGGCCGTATATTTTTTCTCAGTCTTCCTTTCCTGAAATTGTGTTTGCAGGAAATCAAGGACTTTTGGGTTTTTAGCTGCAATCAGCACTCCGGAAGTGTCTTTATCCAGCCGATGAGCTCTCCCTGGTATGGTTTCCGAATCTATTCCGGCCGGCTTATCCAGAACTTTGACGTTCTCGTCTTCGTAAATGATTTCCATGCCTGCCTCGTTAGAAATCTTTGCTGTATTTGACTGGGGTTCGTTTGCGGGCATATTACTTGTTAATACAGATTTCTAATGGGTGTGGGCACTACAGGATTTGAACCTGTGACCTCTTCCATGTCAAGGAAGCGCTCACTCCGGGCTGAGCTAAGTGCCCATTATCAGGATTCAATATATCATCTTTTCTTTAAAATTACAACCCCGCCTTCTGTGCAATTTGAATGAAATATTCAGCTTAGAAGGCGGGGCTATATTACTCTGTGGGCGTGGATGGATTCGAACCATCGACCCCAGCTTTATAGCGGCAACTTCTATAAAATCATAAATAATCGTAGTTGCCGATATATTGATGACTACATTAATCTTATTCCTCGTGTGGGCGTGGATGGATTTGAACCATCGACCCCGGCTTTATAAGAGCCGTGCTCTGACCGCTGAGCTACACGCCCACACGAGGAATATATTTTGTGAAAGTCATCGCTATAAGAGCTGTGCTCTAATCACTGAGCTACACGCGCCCGTGTTCCTTAAGCCAGTTTGGCAGTTCGACTATTGATGATAAAACTTGCCCTTGGTCCAATTCTCCGTATTGCTGCCATTTTTCTTTTGAATTCAAGGGTCCTGTGCAGACTCCCAGGAAGTTAATCCCCACTCCTTCAGCAGCTTTTTTTCCTATTAAAGTGTCGTCGATAAGAACCATTTCCTCTTTTTTGATTCCCTTTCTTTCCGCCCACGCGAAGATTTCCTTGAAAACCAGAGGATCCGGCTTATGGCAGGGCGAAATGGAATGGTTTTTGCATATTAACCGGACCTCTCCCGATGCCGGGTTGTGCCAGCTTTGAATGAAATCGAACAGTTTTTCCAAATCAAGCGAGCTTAAATGGACTCCCAAATTTCTCGCCCTGGAGGTAAGGACGCCCATATAATAACCCATTTTTCTTAATTGGTCTAGAGCTCCCGATGCGCCTTCTATAAGTTTAACGCTGTTTTGTTCGTCGGACGCCCAAGCGGCCATAAACTGTTTTACTTCTTCCTGGTTCAAAGACCCGAATATTTGAGCAATAGCCATGTCTCCGGGAAGCCCCCAGGATTTAGTTATGGCCCCATCAGTAGGCTGGGGGAGCTTGTTTTTAGCTATTGTTCCATTTTCAATGAGGTTTTTTCTTGTTTTGGAAATTGCCGTCTTGGCTGTCTCAAAAGAGTCGAGTATCGGCCCGTCCAGGTCGAATATTATCAGCTTTATCATCCTTATTATTCCCTTTTAATTTTAACCAGCTTTTCGAACTCTTCCCTCTCTATGGTTTCCTTTTCGGCCAGCCTCTTGGCTATTTTGTCCAGCAACTTTCTTTTTTTCTTGAGTATTTGAACGGTTTTGGTTTGAGCTTCTCTGATAAATTTAGCCACCTCTTCGTCTATCTTGGCGGCTACGGCCTCGGAATAGTTCCTTTGTTCTCCAAGATCTTTTCCCAAGAAGATCATTTCTTCTTTTTCGCCGTAAGCAATCGGACCAAGCTTGTCGGACATGCCGTATTCTTTGACCAGCTTTCTAGCCAAAGCGGAAGCCTTTTCCAGGTCGTTACTGGCACCGGTGGTTATATCCTTAAACACCAGCTTTTCGGCGCAGTATCCCCCAAGGAGGGAGGAAAGTTCCGACAGGAATTCGCTCTTGGTTGTTAGATGTTTTTCCTGGGCGGGGAGCTTTAAGGTGTATCCCGCCGCTCTTCCTCTGGCGATGATGGATATTTTTCTTACAGGTTCAGCCCCGGGTAAAAAGCTTGCTACCAGGGCGTGGCCTGCTTCGTGATAGGCGGCAATCTTTTTTTCCTTTTCCGACAGAACGTGGCTTTTCCTTTCCGGGCCCAACAGCACCTTGTCAATTGATTCCAGAAGCTCGTTCTGGTAAATCTGCTTCTTGTTTCTGCGGGCGGCCAGAATGGCGGCCTCGTTCATCAGGTTGGCCAGGTCGGCTCCCGAGAAACCGGGAGTTCGCTCGGCTATTTCCCTGATATTTGCGTTTTGGGCGAGAGGCTTTCCTTTTCCGTGGATTTGAAGTATTTGCTCCCGACTATTTACGTCCGGCAGGTCTATCACCACTCTTCTGTCAAACCTTCCGGGCCTAAGAAGGGCCGGGTCCAAGATGTCTGGCCTATTGGTAGCTGCGCAGACTATGACATTGGTGTCCCTTTCGAAGCCGTCCATTTCAGTCAGTATTTGGTTTAGAGTTTGTTCTCTTTCATCATGCCCTCCGCCAATGCCGGTTCCTCTGTGCCTGCCCACGGCGTCCAATTCATCGATAAAGATTATTGAAGGCGCAGCTTTTTTGGCCGTAGCAAATAAGTCCCTGACCCTTCCGGCTCCCACTCCTACGAACATTTCTACGAATTCGGAACCGGAAATATGGAAGAAGGGGACATGAGCTTCGCCGGCGACCGCCCTTGCCAACAGAGTTTTGCCGGTTCCGGGAGGCCCCATTAAGAGAACGCCTCTGGGAATTCTGGCTCCCATATTCAAAAATTTCTTCGGGTTTTTAAGAAAATCGACTATTTCTTTTAATTCTTCCTTGGCTTCGACCAAATTGGCGACGTCTTTGAATGATATTCTTTCTTTGGAATGCCCTTCGGCTCCAAAAAGCCTGGCTTTGGCTTTGGAAAAGTTAAAAGCCTGGGTTGCTCCGGCTTTGGCCTGTTTGAAAATCAGCCAAAAGAAAAGGCCGAATATCAATAAGGGGAAGAGGAATAGCGATATCGGGGTTAGCCAAAAGCTGAAGCCCCTGTCTTCTTTTGCTTCGATTTCTATGCTTCTTAACACCTCCTGGTCTACGCCGTAATTGACCAGCGATTGGGAGAGGGAAGATTCCGCTTCCTTGGTGGTTTCGGCTTTAGTGCCGTCCTGGTAGGTAACGTCCACTGCGTTGCCCGTGACGATTACTTTTTGTATTTCTCCCCGGTTGATGTCCTTGGCCAGTTGGCTGAGAGATATTTCTTTGGTTTCTTCTATTGGCTGAAAAAACAAGGCGTAAGCGGCTGAAATCAGAATGAATATCAACACTACGAAAATAAAGTTTTTTAGTAAATTTTTCATACCAGGTAATAGAAATTCGACAATTTTTAATTATATTGCTGCCGGGCAGCAGTCGAATTTTCACTACCCAACATACCTATATATTGTAATGTAAATTATTGAAATTTCAAGTGTATTTTAACACAGAAGAACATCAAAAGGAAAAGACCCCGGTTTGTCTTGCGACTACTGCGGGGTCTTTAGTGGAATAGGGGATTAGGATTGCTCGGTCTTGGCGCTGCCGGAACGTATGGCCATGGCCTTGGCGCGTTCCCGGTCGCTGCGGCGCAGATGTTCTGCGATGATGTCAGCGGCGGCTGTCTTGCCGTGCTGTCGCAGGAACTCGGCGCCGGCGCGCAGCTTTTCGCTGCCGGCATGGTAGAGGGTGTAGACATTCTTGGTTTTGTCGTCGATTTTCAGTTCGGCCAGCCCGGCGTCCTGCAGGTCCTGGAACAGGAGATCTCCTTCTCTGATGGCGCGCATCAAAGTGGAAGTATTGTAGGCGACGCCGATCATTCTGGCGTGGCGGCAGACCGTAAACAGGGCCTGAATCTTCGTTTCCTCTTCCAGGACTTCTTTCTGGATGCGGAAGACGATTTTTCTGACCTGCCCTTCTTCCAGCTTTTTCAGCTGTTCTTCGAGCTTGGCCAGTTCTTCGGGCTGGTCTTGCCTGGGGTTGCGGGACGTGATGGTCCGGGCGGCTTGGAGGGCCAGTATGAAGGGCGACGGGCCATGGTTGGTCCGGGCGGCCCCTCTCTTGGCTTCCAGGGTCTCTTTGTTTGTTTTCATTTCGACTGCCTCCGTTTCAATATTCGGGATGCGTTTCGATTTCTTTCGCCCGGTTTTCGCCGGCTCCTTCTCTTCTTTCGGGCGCCTACTGCGGCGCTCTTTTCGGAATCCGCCTTCGCCGAACTGCTCTTCTAGCGCTTGCACATCACCTAAAACCATTTGTAATCCTCCTTAAAAAATATTTCCCCTTTATTTAACTTTAGGGTGCAATAACCTATTATATCACTAAAGAAAAAGTCTGTCAAGGTATTGCCTTGGCAGACTTTGCTTTATTTAGTCGGAATAAATTTGATCTGCGGCCATGGTTTCCAGAACTTCCTGAATGGAAGATTCCCGGACGTTTCCTCTGGCGAGAGCGACTATGAATCCTTCCAGCGCTTTTTTATGGCCGATGAGCTGCGCTATTTTCCGGTTTTTCCGGTTGAACAGCGTATGAATGGGGATTACTCTGGATGCCGGGAAGCTGCGCTGCTCCCTTCCTTCTCCATTTCTGTCTATTGATATGGCAACTGTGTCGTTTTCTTTATCAATCATGGAGACAGGTCCGTAGACCAAAATTCTTCTTCCGGCGATTCTTTCTTCCGTTGCCACCAGCATTCCTTGGCGGAGTTTTTCTATTTCCATCACTTTTCCTCCTTGTTTTATAAGAACAGCATTTCACTCGATAATAAATTATTATACACCAAAAATAAAAACCTGTCAATAAATGACAGGCTTTATTTGCGTAATTGTTTTTTATTCGGCTAATTTGAGAGTCATGCGGTGTTCTTGAGGCTCTATCTGGAGAATCTGGAATTTGTATTCTTTTCCGATTTCCAGCTGCTCTTCCATTTTTGTTTTGGTTCCGAACTCGGAAATGTGAACCAACCCTTGAATTTTAGGGGCTACTTCAACAAAGGCGCCGAACGGATTTATTTTAGTCGCCCTGCCCTTGATAACGTCTCCCTTTTTAAATTTGGACTCGATGCCCAGCCAAGGGTCCTTTTTCAAGGCTTTTAAGGAAAGCGACACCCGGCCATCCTCGGTTATTTCAATAATTTTAGCTTTTACGCTTTGGCCTACTTCCACCACTTCGGAGGGGTCCTCAATCAGCTGCCAGTCAAGCTCTGAAATATGTATCAGCCCTTCCATTTCTGGAGATTCTTCCTTCTCGGATGCTTCGGGTTTGAATTTCATAAAGGCGCCGAAATCAACCACTCCGGTAATTTCTCCTTCAACGACGTCCCCGACCTTATAATCCTTTAAGACTTCTTTAAGTTTTTCAGTATCAGTGGCTTTTTCGGAGAAGATAAGCTTTTCTTCTTTCGGGGTAACGTCGAATATTTTTACTTCCAGCTCTTCTCCTACCAGCTGCTGCAGCCTTTCCAATATTTTTTCCTTGTCAGCCCCCTCAACTCGGGGATAGTGTTCCGGCGACAGCTGGGATACGGGAAGAAATCCCTGCAATCCTTCTGCTTCCGCCAGAAGGCCTCCCTTATTGGCGCCGACTATCTTTACCTTAATGGTTTCTCCTCTCTCCTTTTTATCCCTAAGGGCCTCCCAACCGATGTCTTTGCCCGCTTCTGAAAGGGAAAGCTCAATATAGCCGTCTTCGTTTTCAAGGTCGACTATTTTGGCATTTATTTTATCGCCCATTTTGTGCTTTTTAAGCTCGTTCCTGGAATTGTAAAATTCTCGGCCGAAGATAATGCCGGTTCCCATGGGTCCCAGGTCCAAATAAACGCTGGATTGGCCCAGTCCGATGATTTTCCCCTCGACGATTTCACCGACTCTGGCCGGTTTGATTAGATTGGCTTTGTCTAAGATTTCTTTCACCCCGTTAGAAGTCGTCATTATACAGTTATCGACTGATTTCTGACTGACTTTTGTTATTGCTTTTACCCCGATAGCGCCTGGCAGAAAAAATTAACTCCTAATTTTTTTGTCTTAGACTTCTAACGGGGTTTCATAACTATTTGGCAATATATCATGCCGGCTAAAATGTGGCAAGCCCTTCTAAGTTTCTGTGAAATTTGGGAGAGTAAGGGTTGAGCGGCGTTTTGCCATGTGCTATAATAGTTAAAGTGAACATATGCATATTATCTGGCACGGACAATCATGCTTCCAAATACTGGCTTCCCCCCACCAAAAAACCAATGGTGGGGGCCAGGTTTGTATTGCAATTGATCCCTTTGACGAAACTACCGGATTAAAGCCGCCCTCTTTTTCGGCCGACCTTTTATTGATTACTCACGACCACCGCGACCATAACAATAAGAAAGCCATTAAAGGAGATCCTTTAATTGTAGACGGGCCCGGTGAGTATGAAGCTAAAGACGTCTATACCGTAGGCGTCCATTCTTGGCACGACGAGAAAGACGGCAAAGAAAGAGGGAATAATACTATATATGTAATAGAGGCTGAGGACATGCGCGTTTGCCACTTGGGAGATTTCGGACAAAAGGAGCTGACGGCGGAACAGCTGGACAAAATAGGGGATGTGGATATCTTAATGATCCCGGTGGGGGGAGCCTACACCATTGATGCAAAGGGGGCTAATAAGGTTATTTCCCAAATAGAGCCCAGGATCGTTATCCCCATGCACTATCATATACCCAAACTCAATCCGCCAGCTGGCGGAAAGTTGGACGGAGTGGACAAATTTTTGAAGGAAATGGGCAAAAAATCAGTTGAGTCCCAGCAGAAACTCTTAATCAAGAAAAAGGATTTGCCGACAGAAGAAACGAATATTGTAGTTTTGAAGCCATGAATTTTCTCAGGAAAATTCAACAATTGCCGGAAAAACAAAGAACGATAATATTCTGGTTGGTGTTGATACTCGTGTCTGCCGCCCTTATATTTTTTTGGGCGAAAACGGCAGAAGAGCGGACTCGGGGGCTGGAAGGCAAAAGTTTGTTTGACGGTTTGGACATGCCCGAGTGGGAAATGCCCGACGTTAATGTTCCGGAAATTAACGAAGAAAATTTAAATAAGCTTAAACAAATAATAGAAGAAGTGGACAATGCCCAAGAAGCAGCAACCACAACAGAATAAAGGCCTGCCTGCCGATAGGCGGGGAGCCGAGATCGGGTACGTTAAATCCCGCTCTATCGCTTTGGAAATGCAGGAAAGCTATATCGACTACGCCATGTCGGTAATTGTTTCCCGCGCCCTGCCCGACGTCAGAGACGGATTAAAACCCGTTCACCGCCGGATTTTATACGCCATGTGGGAGGACGGACTCAGCCATTCCTCGAGATACAGGAAATCGGCTACCGTCGTCGGTTCTACTTTAGGAAGATACCATCCTCACGGAGACAGCGCGGTTTACGACGCCTTGGCCAGGATGGCCCAGGATTTTTCTTTGAGATATCCTTTGGTAGAAGGCCAAGGAAACTTCGGTTCCATAGATGGAGACCCTCCCGCCGCCATGAGATATACCGAGTGTAAGATGTCCAAGGTGGGAGATGAGATGCTCGAAGATATCCAGAAGAATACGGTTGATTTCATAGACAACTTTGACGGTTCCAGAAAAGAGCCTACGGTTTTGCCCTCTCCGGTTCCCCAGCTTCTGCTTAACGGTTCCTTGGGAATTGCCGTGGGTATGGCCACCAACATACCTCCCCATAATCTTTCAGAGGTGGTGGACGCTTGTACTTACCTGTTAGACCATCCCAAAGCCGATACAGAAGACCTTTTCCAGTTCATTAAGGGTCCGGATTTTCCGACCGGAGGCAGTATTTTCGACCAACGGGAAATAATAGAGGCTTATTCCCAGGGGAAAGGCGCTATTGTTATGAGGGGAAAGGCGGAAATTTTGGAATCTGAAAAGACTGGTAGGAACCAGATAGTCATCACCGAAATCCCTTATCAGGTTTTAAAATCCACTCTCATAGAGCAGTTTGCCCATCTTGTTCAGGAAAAAAAGATAGACGGTGTAAAGGATATAAGGGACGAGTCTGATAAAGAAGGGATGAGAATAGTAATCGACCTAATGAGAGACGCATATCCCCAGAAAGTTCTCAACCGCCTTTACAAATTCACAGACCTGCAAAAGACCTTCCATTTGAATATGCTGGCTTTGGTTGAGGGGATTCAGCCGAGGGTGCTGTCTTTGCCGGAAGTTTTGAGCTATTATCTCGAACATAGAAGGGAAGTTGTTTACCGACGCATTCAGCATGACTTAGACAAAGCCAAGGAAAGGGCCCATATATTGGAAGGGCTTCACAAGTGTCTCGCCAATATAGACGCTGTTATCAAAACCATCAAGAATTCGGCCAGCCGGGAAGATGCTCTAAACAATCTAATAAAGAGATTCAAGCTGACTCAGATTCAGGCTAACGCCATTTTGGAAACTAAATTATCGGCTCTGGCCAAGCTTGAGAGAAAGAAAATTGAGGATGAGCTGAAAGAGATAAGAGCTAAGATAAAAGAATACACCGCTATTTTAAAGAGTCCCCAAAAAGTGAAAGAAGTTCTCAAAAAGGAATTAAAGGGAGTAAAGGATGCTTTCGGAGACGAAAGGAGGACCAAGGTGAACGTTCAAAAAGTGGGAGAGATAGCTGAAGAAGATTTAATAGCCCAAGAAGAAACCATCATTACCCTGACTCAGGGAGGGTATGTTAAAAGAATCAATCCCTCGCTATATAGAAAACAGAAAAGGGGAGGTCGGGGAATGGTTGGGATGAAGACTTTGGGCGACGACATCGTCGAACATTTTATGACCGCTATGACCCATGACAGCCTGCTGTTCTTCACTGACTCTGGAAAAGTATTCAAGACTCCGGTTTATGAAATTCCCGAGGGTTCCAGGGTGGCTAAAGGCAGGGGACTGCTCAACTTCCTGGAAATATCTCCGCAGGAGAAAGTTCTTTCGCTGCATCCGTGGGGAAAGGAAGACGTTGAGCAGGGGATAAAGTACTTAGTCATGGTTACCAAGGATGGTATAATAAAAAAGACATCCCTAGAGGACTTTAAGAACGTAAGGAGGTCGGGCTTGATTGCCATTTCTTTGAGAAAAGGAGACGTATTGAAAAGTGTAAGAAAGACTACGGGATCGGATGATATTATTCTAATTACCAGGAAAGGCCAAGCGATAAGATTCAAGGAGCAAGATATCAGGTCAATGGGCAGGACGGCGTCTGGCATAAAGGGAATTAGGCTTAAAAAAGGAGACGAAGTAGTGGGAATGGATGTTATACCAACTTCTCTTAAGGAAAAAGCCCACCTCTTGATAATTACCGAGAACGGATTCGGCAAGAGAACTCTTTTGAAAGAATATAAAATACAAGGCCGGGGAGGCTCCGGCATAATCGCTGCTAAAATTACCCAGAAGACCGGAGAGGTGGCGGCAGCCATGGTTGTTACCGGCGGAGAGGAAGACTTAATAGTCATTTCCCGCAAGGGCCATGTTATAAGAACCAAAGTTAATTCCGTCAGCAAGCTTAACCGGGCCACTCAGGGAGTCAGAATAATGAGGTTGGAATCCGACAAAGTGGCTTCAGCTGCTTGCATATAGCTATATTATCTATGGAAGAATTTGTTAATCCAGACCAAATATTAAGCCAGCTTTCCTTGAAGGCCGGTATGACTGCCGCCGATTTCGGTTCAGGATCGGGAGGATGGGTTGTCCCTTTAGCTAAAAGACTGGAAGAGGGAAAGGTTTATGCTATCGACGTTTTGGAAGAAAAGCTATCCGCCCTGAAAAGCAAGGCGCAATTGCAAAAGTTGAACAATATTGAAACCATTGTGGATGATGCGGAAACGAGAATAGAAAGATTGTCCGACGAATCGTGCGATTTAGTTTTGATGACCAATCTTTTATTTGAGTGCGATGACAAGAGGGGAGTGATGGCAGAAGGAAAAAGAGTCTTAAAATCGGGCGGCAGGATTCTAATTGTCGATTGGATAAAAGACAATCCCCTGACCAAAGAGATAGAGTATGTTTCTTTCGATGAAATAAAAGATATTGCTAAGGAGCTTGGCCTGAAGATAGAGAAAGAATTTCCCGCCGGCTCTTATCATTACGCCTTAATTCTGGCTGTGCCCCGTTAGAAATCTATGGAATGTGAATTTGAGAAATTCTCTAAATTTAATATTCATTGTTTACTAAAGGTTTCTAATGGGGTAAAATGAAAACAGGCATATGAAAAACCTATTTCATATATTTCTTTTGACCGGAGTTTTAACTTTATTCTCTTTGAATTTCGTTTTAGCTCAAGA
>CAYXYS010000018.1:7267-11942 GCA_964469735.1 uncultured Candidatus Saccharibacteria bacterium | reverse complement strand
GAGTAGAGGAATACCTGCTTACTATAGAAACTAAACCTCCGGAGAATCCTTTTATTGAATGGCAGAAAGAAATGACATTTTCAATAACAGATGATACAGAAATTGTTCTGGGAGAATGGAAAGATACTCATGAAATAATTGAGGAGCAAAATCGTTTCTTTCAGGAAAATCCCGAAATATCTCAGATTCAATATAATTTTCTTAAAGAGACAATTGCCGGAATCGATGACTTGGAGATCGGCAAATACGCGCTAATTGTTCCCGAAATGGACGATCCAGATTTAGAGCATCTTGTCGCCGACAAAATAATTATAGGAAAAGCAAGGTAATTTAATAAAATGTCCAAAGTTTATTCTCAAAAAACATATATAGTAGCATTTTCTCTCGGTTTAATATTTTTAGTGGCTTTTTACGCGGTAGCCTGGCAGGAGCCGGTCCAATCTCCTCCCGAAGGAAATGTGCCTGCTCCCCTTAACGTCGGTCCGGGAGATCAAAGCAAAGAAGGAGGCTTAATTTTAAATACCGGAGGAGAGTCTGAATACGGCTTAGTTGTCAACCAAGGGCTTTGCCTTGGCGAAGATTGCCGCGACACTTGGCCGATTGACGAGGGTCTTAATACATACAAAATGGATGTTTCTCCTTTCGTCGTCGGTTCCGGTTACGGGCAGTATATCGGCTCAAAAACCGTATCTGCTTCCTGCCCGGAAGGCACGACAGCGACCCAAATTTCCTGTCGAGAGTTAACGTATCCCAACGGCCAAGGAGGAACTTTTGACACTTGCAGCTGTTCGATTAACGGCGATTCGGTTAGCGTGACTGCTTATGCGGTGACCACCACCCAATGCGATTACTATTCTTATTCTTTCCCCTCTTCAAGCTGCCAGGCTCATGATGGCTACAGCTGCTACTATTATTGTTCGGCTCCGGGACCCTGCCAAATTGAATATATGTGTGTGAGCACGGAAACTACCGGAACTTACAGCTCGGAGACCTGCACTACTCCCAATAATATGTTCGCCTTAAGCGGGTCTGCCTGCAATGAGCCCGAAGACAACGCTTATTGCAATACACAATGCACCCAGAAGGGATGGGACCACGGAGAATTGGTTTCCTGTACGGCTAATCTGCCGAATTGTCCCTGCGGCCAGGCGTTTGCCTGCGGATTTCAGACTTGTATGCCTTGGGTCGGCTCTTATGATTGCCGCGGGTTTGCCAATATGCATGGCATAAGCTGCCATTGTTGGAACGATTAATATGAAAAAAACAGTTTTTTTGGCAATATTAATAACCAGCTTCTTTTTGGCCGGTTTTGTTGTAGCCGGCGAGGGAGATAATCTTTCCAATTACGCCTGGTCAGAGAATGTTGGCTGGATTAGTTTTAATTGCACTAACCAAGACACTTGTGCAACCGTAGATTACGGTGTCAATATTGATCCTGCTTCAGGCGAATTTTCCGGAGAGGCCTGGTCAGAGAATGTTGGCTGGATTAGTTTTAACAGAACGGAAACCGGAGCCCCGCCAGCCGCTCCCTATCAAGAAGCGGAGCTTGATTATATCGCCAAAATTGATTTGGCTTCCGGAGAGGTGACGGGTTGGGCCAGAGCATTATCTTTTGGAGGCGGCTGGGACGGCTGGATTAAGCTGAAAGGGGATAGCTACGGAGTAACCGCTGATGCCGGTACGGGAGCTTTCTCGGGTTGGGCTTGGTCTGATATGGTTATAGGGTGGATAAGCATGAGCGGTTCCAACTATGGCGTGGTTGTTGACCCGGGCGTATTCAACGATCCTCCCGACAGGCCCACCAAAGTCGGCTCCGGTGAAACCTGGAATAATTGTTCAATCCAGGGCAAGAGCGTGCCCGTGTTCGCCTGGAATTACTCCGACCCAGACGGAGACCCCCAGGCTTCCTATGAGATCGAAGTGGACGACAACAGCGCCTTTGCGGTTCCGAAGTTCAACCACGTAGTCAACTCTCCTTCAACCTCGTACGCCCTGGACCTTTCCCACGATGACGACTCAGACTGGATATCCGAGCTCGTTTGGAATACCACTTATCAGTGGAGGGTTAGAGTCAAAGATAGTCATGGCAATTGGTCTAAATGGATGACTTCCGACGAATTCAAAACTCCAAAACATGCTTATCCCTGGCCCGACTTTGAGTGGATTCCCGAGGAGCCCAACCAGGGCGAGGCGGTTCTCTTCGACCCCGACTCCAGCCAGGCCTACGGAGGAACTGAAATATCCAGCTATCTTTGGACTGTCGTTGAGGGAGCGGGAGAATTCGTCGACGATACAGACTCTTCTTCCCAATATCCTTGTATAATTTTCAGTGCATCTGATAATAAAATTAGATTGAGAGTTACGGATTCAGATGGCTATAGTTGTCTAAGCGCCGCCAGGGATATTACAGCCCAGCTTCCGTTGCCCGAATATCAAGAGGTGCCGCCTACGGCATGGATCCAGAAAGCTTTAATAGCAATATCTAGTTTTATAGAATTATTTACCGGAGCCGGTTTTTGAAAACCAGCCAGATTGGATCCGCCCGTCCAGGTAATGGGCGGGCTTTTGACAAAACGCCTGAAATTTGATATACTCAAAAAGTGAGGAAAAAATGTAAGCTTGCTTGCATTTTAGCCGAACGAATAGCTATATAATTTTTTAAACTTGGATTATTGGATTTTCGGCCCCCGCCCATAATCTATGCAGTATATTACGAGATTCAAAAACCAAATTAAGAGAATTTCTAACTCATACCAAAGATTATGGGCGGGGTTGAATTGCCAAATCTATTACAACTATGAATCAATATATCCTACTCGCGGTAGGTGTAGTTGCCTTAGGAATAGGATCTGTTTTGGGTTACTATACCCGCCAGTCAATCGCAAAGAAGAAATTAGGTACAATCGACCAGAAGCTTCAAGAGAAGGTAACACAAGCCCAGAAAGAATATGAGTCGATTTTGTCGCAGGCTAAGGAAAAGGCATCCAGCCTTTTAGATTCAGCCAAAGAAGAGGAAAATCAGCTCAGAAAAAGGGTTGCTGAAACCGAGCAGCTGATTTTAAAGCGGGAAGATATTCTCAATCAGAAACTTTCCGATTACGACAAAAGAGAAAAGGAATTTCAGGACAAAATAGAAAAGCTTAAAAGCGTTAAAGAAAATTTAGAGACCCTTAAACAGGAGGCTCTCCAAAAGTTGGAGAAAATATCCGGCTTGCCGAAAGAAGAAGCAAAGAAGGAACTTCTCGCTAGCTGCGAAAAAGAATTTGAAATGGAGCTGCTGGAAAAAATGCGTAAGCTCGACCAAGAGGGGAGAGAGAAAATAGAAAGCAAGGCCAAAGACATGATCGCCCTGGCTATTCAAAGATGCGCTCTTTCTCAGGCTCAAGAAATGACTACCACCACCGTTGCTCTTCCCAACGAGGACATAAAAGGGAGGATTATAGGGAAGGAAGGAAGAAATATAAAAACTCTCGAGAAATTAACCGGAGTTGAAATAGTGGTTGACGAGACCCCGGAAGCGGTAGTGATTTCCAGCTTTGACCCAATTAGAAGGCAGATAGCCAAAGTTGCTCTGGAAAAGCTTATCCATGATGGCAGAATACAGCCGGCAAGGATAGAGGAGATAGTCGAGAAGACGGAAGAAGAAATTGTCAGCCAAATTAAAGAAGCCGGAGACACTGCCGTTTATGATACCGGAGTGGTCGGACTGGACCAAAAACTTACTCAGCTTTTGGGAAGATTGAGGTTCCGCACTAGTTACGGTCAGAATGCTTTACTTCATTCCATCGAAGTCAGCCATTTGGCCGGAGCGCTTGCAGCCGAGCTTGGCGCCAACGTGAGAATAGCCAAAAAAGCAGGCCTTTTGCACGACATTGGCAAGGCGGTGGACCATCAGGTGGAGGGGTCCCATGTGGATATCGGAATAAAAATATTGGAGAAGTTCGGCATAGAGAAAGAGGTGATAAGCGCCATGAAGTCCCACCACGAGGACTATCCCGCCGAATCCATCGAAGCTGTAATAGTACAGGCTGCCGACCAAATTTCAGGAGCCAGGCCCGGAGCCAGAAAAGACACCCTTGACAATTATCTTAAAAGATTGGGAGAATTGGAAGCGATCGCTACTTCCTTTACCGGAGTGGATAAGGCTTATGCCATCCAAGCCGGCAGGGAAATAAGGATATTCGTTAACCCTCAGCAGGTCGACGACTTGGGTTCTCATAAAATGGCGAGGGAAATTGCCAAAAGAATCCAGGAAGAACTGAGGTATCCCGGCGAAATAAAAGTAACAGTCATAAGAGAAAATAGAGTAACTGAATACGCAAAATAATATGCAAAAAAGCGAATTAGCTGAGGCTATAGCCAAAAAAACCGGTTTGTCCAAAAGGCAGGCCGAAGAATCCTTAAACGTAGTTCTTGGGGAAATAGAAAAAACCCTCTCCAAGGGTGGAGAGGTGGTTCTAACCGGATTCGGAAAGTTCCACGTAGTTAACAGGAAGGCCAGGGAAGGGATTAACCCCAAAACCGGCGAGAAGATAAAAATTCCCGCCCAGAAAGTTCCTAAATTCAAAGCTGGAAAAGCCCTGAAAGACGCGGTGAAATAATCATTATTAGTAAATAGAAAAATGGAGAGGTTTACCCTCTCCATTTTTCATTGGAGCGGGTGATGGGAATCGAA
>CAYXYS010000018.1:0-7167 GCA_964469735.1 uncultured Candidatus Saccharibacteria bacterium | reverse complement strand
GAGCGGGTGATGGGAATCGAACCCACGTACTCTGCTTGGAAGGCAGATGCACTACCATTGTGCTACACCCGCATTCGGGGTATTCGGATTCGAACCGAAACTAAATTTTACCCCGTAGGAAGTTTTGCTTTCCTTCGGGGTTTCCCACCCCATTAGAAATTAATTTTCGGGGTGCTGGGAATTGAACCCAGGCCATATGCTCCCAAAGCATACATACTACCATTATACGACACCCCGATAAATTTCTAACGGGGCAAGAAGAACTCGTGCTAGCCGTTACACTATACCCCGTACGCCCCAATATTATCATCTTTTTGTTTATTTTTCAAATATGGTACAATTAATGTAATGAATTTTAAAGAAATTGTGAACCAGCTTAATGTTATCGGCCAGTGCAGGAAATATAATCTTCCCTTGCGCCAATGCCCCCAGTTTTTATTTTTGGTTATGGGAACGGTCATCGGCGTTACCGCTATAACCAGTTATTCCCTGGGGACTCGTTATGTGGTGGACCCCAGCTTGGTGGCTTTGATAGTTCTTCTAATGACTATTTTCCTTCTTACTGTCAGCTTTATTATTATTAAAAGTTTAGAGAGGATAGCGGAAGCGAACAGGCTGAAATCAGAGTTTATAAGCGTAGTTTCACATCAGTTGCGCTCGCCCCTCTCAAATTTAAAGTGGTCAACGGAGCTAATAACTTCGGGAAGGTTGGGGGAAATTGAAAAAAAGCAGGCGGAGTACCTTAAGATAATCAAAGAGAATATTGGCAGGATGGGAGAATTGATCTCTGATTTGCTGATGGTTTCCAGAATAGAGCAGGGAAGGCTGCCTCTGGAAAAAACGGAGTTTTCTTTGGCGGAAATGACCGAAGAAATAATTAATAAGTTTAAGGCCTACGCCGAAGCTTCTAACATTGAAATAATTTTCAATACCGAAGAGTCGCTTCCAAATGTAGTTGCCGATCCGTCGCAGACAAAGTCAGTGGTAGAGAATTTGTTGGACAACGCTATTAGGTATATAAAAGGGAAGGGAAAGATAGAAATATCAATTAAAAAGCGGAGCGACTCCCTGCTTTTTAGTATAAAAGATACGGGCGTGGGCATTCCCCAAAAAGACCAAAAACACATCTTTCAGAAATTCTTTCGTTCAGCCAATGTTATGAAACACCAAACGCAGGGTTCGGGACTTGGACTGTATATAGTAAAATCCATAGTCGAAATGTGCGGAGGCAAAATATGGTTTAGTTCAAAAGAGGGGGAAGGGACGACATTTTGGTTTACTCTCCCGATAAAAAAAAGATAAAACGGTCGACAATACCCGTTAAATTAACAATATTATGCCAAAAAAAATTCTTTTTATTGAAGACGAATCGGCTCTCCAGAAAACTTTCGGGGAAGTTTTAAGGCAGGAAGGATACCAGGTTATCAGCGCTATGGACGGAGAAGAGGGCTTGAGGCTGGCCCAAACCGAAAAGCCGGATTTAATTCTTTTGGATTTAGTTCTGCCAAAGCTCCACGGCTTCGAGGTATTAAAAAAGCTTAAGGAAGACAAAAATACCGAAAGCATTGCCGTAATTGTTCTTACCAATCTGGAGTCAACTGGAGACGTGGAGAAGGCGGTCCAGCTTGGAGCCAAAACCTATTTAGTTAAAGCTAATTACGACCTCGAGGACGTTTTAAAGAAAGTAAAAGACGCCTTAGGAGATTAATTCCCTTGATTTTATCCTAATTTTGGGTATAATTGGACTGTTGCCCCCGTAGTTCAACGGATAGAATAGGACCCTTCTAAGGTCTAGATCTAGGTTCGATTCCTAGCGGGGGCATGTGGTGGGCGTAGCTCAATTGGTAGAGCACCGGGTTGTGGTCCCGGTTGTTGCGGGTTCGAGTCCCGTCGCTCACCCATTCAAATTAAAAACAGCCTTAAGGCTGTTTTTAATTTACTCTCTCTCCATAAGAATCGCTTTGCTGATAATTGCCTTTTCTTTCCTTAAAAACTTTATGGCCACTGTTTGGCCTATTTTATAGTTTTGGAGGATGTCTTCCAAGGGTTTTTTTGAAGAAACTTTTTCATCTTGTATTTCTAAAATTATGTCTCCTTCTTTTATTCCCGCTTTATCAGCTGCTCCATTAGGAACGACCGCTTTTCCGTCCGGTATCGGTTCTGAAACAACCAGGGCGCCATGATCTACGGGAAGATTGAATTTTTCTTGAAGTTCTTTATCCAGCAAGATATACCTCAAGCCCAAAAAGGGATGCCTAATTCTGCCGTATTTTTTTAGGTCAGCCAGGGCTTTTTTGGCGTTGTTTATGGGCAAGGCGAAGCCAATGTTTTCTGCCATAAAAACCATTGCCGTATTGATTCCTATAGCTCTGCCGTCGATGTTCACTAAGGGTCCGCCGGAGTTGCCTGGATTTATGGCAGCGTCAGTCTGAATAAGACCCCGGAGTTTAGTCATTTTTTTGGTTACCACGTCTCCCGCGGTAATTTCTCTGGATAGTCCTGAAACCACACCTACGGAAACAGTATTGAGAAAATTTCCTAAAGCATTTCCTATTGCAATGGCTGTTTGGCCGAGTTCCAGTTTAGAGGAATCGCCCAGCTTAATGGTAGGAAGGCCTTTTTCTTCTATTTTAAGAATGGCTATGTCGTTAATTGGGTCTCTGGCTAGTATTCTGGCGGGGTATTTTTTTTCTTCATTTAGTACGACTACGTATTCCGCCTGGGGATCGGCCACTACGTGCCTGTTGGTTAGAATAATTCCCGAAGAATCGACTACGAATCCGGAACCCCCTCCAACTTTAATTTTCTTTTTGCCTTTGGGTACTAGGAAGGGGAATGGAGGTAATTGGTAGCCCGGAGGCAGAGGCCCTTGTTTGGGCTGATTCCCGAAAGGAGATTCGAAAACAGGCAAAAACTTGGACACCATAATACTAACTACTCCCGGCAGTATCTTTTTAACTACCTGTGGAATGGGGGAATTTTTAGCGTATTTATCCATACAAATATATTTTAGCACGCGGTTGCCAAGAAACAAAATTTTTGCTAACATTGGCTTAGTCTGGAGCCCCTATCGTTCAATGGATAGGACGGAGGTTTCCTAAACCTTAAATCCAGGTTCGAGTCCTGGTAGGGGCACATAAAAATTTTAGGCGCTGGAAGTGCCCGTAAATTTTTATCTGTTCTTGCTGCGGCGAGAACTTGGTCCCTTAGGCCTCTCGCCTTGCGGCGAAGCAGGTCGGGCAACTCTTCGAGTCCCCGCCTCGACGAGCCAGTCGTCAGGCGAGGCGGGCTGGCGGGGGCACAGGATATTTTGGGCCCATGGCGAAGTTGGTATCGCGTCTCAATGGCATTGAGAAGGTCGAGGGTTCGAGTCCCTCTGGGTCCACAGATAAATCGAGGAAGGTTAGGCCTTCCTCTTTAATTTTCCCGATGTTGTTCTTTTGACTTTTTGCGTGTAAAATGATAGAAATGTAAGTTAATTTGCGGAGGGGTGCCAGAGCGGTTGAATGGGCCGCACTCGAAATGCGGTAGGGTCGCAAGATTCTCGTGGGTTCGAATCCCACCCCCTCCGCCCGTAAAAAATATATGTTTTTAAATAAAAATAAAAAAGTTCCGGAGACCCCGAAAGAGACTCTAAAAAGAATAGAAAGATTGGAAAAAGAAATCGAAGAAGCCAATAAGGCGCTTAAAGAAATCGGGGAAAAAAGCAAGGAGAATCTTCAGAAGGTGGGAGTTGTCCGTTTTAATCCCTTTAAGGAAATTGGAGGAGACCAGAGTTTTTCAATAGCCGTTTTAAATGAAAATAACAGCGGCTTTGTTATTACCTCTCACTATGGGAGAGAATCAAATAGGATTTACGCTAAGCCCGTTAAGGAGGGAAGGTCCGATTATGTATTGTCTAGAGAAGAAGAGCAAGCGATAGCCCAAGCCATGAATTCTTAATACTATGGAAGAAAAAAACGAACAAAAGAATACAGCTGATTTGCAGCCGAGACAGCCGGTGGTTGTTGTTTTGGGCCACGTTGACCACGGAAAGTCTTCTCTTTTGGAGGCGATTAAGGATTTGAAAATTACTTCCAAGGAATCGGGAGGAATTACCCAGCATATTGGAGCCTATGAAATAGAGCACAAAGACAAGAAGATAACTTTTATCGATACTCCTGGCCATGAAGCTTTTTCGGCTATGCGTTCTAGGGGGGCAAAAGTTGCCGATATAGCTATTTTAGTGGTAGCGGCCGAAGAGGGAATCAAGCCTCAAACCAAGGAGGCCATCTCCCATATCAAAAAAGCCGGCATTCCTTTGGTGGTAGCTATAAATAAAGTAGACAAACCCGAAGCTGATCCGGAAAAAGTGAAAAGAGATCTTTCCCAGCAGGGAGTTCAAGTGGAATCTTTGGGCGGGGATGTTCCCTCAGCCAATATTTCAGCTAAAACCAAGCAGGGGATAGACGAGCTTTTAGAGCTCATCCTCCTCATTTCCGAAATGGAGGACTTAAAAGGAAGCCCTCAAAAGCCCGGCGAAGGGGTAATCATTGAATCATATTTGGACAGCAAAAGAGGTCCTACCGCCACTCTTTTGGTGAGGGACGGATGTCTTGAGGTGGGGGACGTCGTGGCTACCCGGTCTGCTTCCGGAAAAATCAGGATTTTGGAGAATTTTCAGGGAGAAAATCTGGAAAAAGCCGGGCCGTCGATGCCGGTTATTGTCATCGGATTTGAGACGGTTCCTCATGTAGGGGAGAAATTTGAGGTGTATTCCAGCCTGGAAAGCGCTCAGAAGTACATAGAAAAGAAAGAAAGGAAAGAAGAAGAGGGAGAGGTGTTTTTTGTGGAGGAAGGCAAGAAAGTCCTGAATTTAATATTGAAATCAGATGTTCAAGGTTCTATTGAAGCCATATCGGAAAGCCTGAAAGGCTTGCCTCAGGAAAAAATAGTTCTAAGAATACTAAAGGGAGACGTCGGCGATATTAACGAAAGCGATGTTAAGCTGGCTAAGTCCAGCAAAGCCAGCATAGTCGGTTTCAGGGTGAAAATCACCCCCACCGCCGCTGTTTTAGCTGAAAGGGACGGGGTAAGAATTAAAACCTTCGACGTCATTTATGAATTAATTCAAGAGGTTCGCCAAATAATGGAGAAAAATATAGGAACAGAAAAAGTCAGAGTGGATGTTGGGAAAATGAAGGCAGTAGCTATATTTCTTACGGAAAAGAACCGGCAAATCGTTGGAGGAAAGGTTATTGAGGGGGAGATAAGGAAAGGCACGCAGATAGAGATTTTCCGCGGAGAAGACTATATGGGGAAAGGAAGAATTGTGAGTCTTCAAAGGAATAAAAAAACCGTTGATAGGGCTGCGAAAGGAGAGGAGTGCGGCGTACTATACGAGGGAGATGTCAAGATTCAGGAGGGTGATGTGCTTCATTTTTTCGTGGAGGAAACCCAGAAGGGAACTCTCTAAAAATATGAAAGAAAGAATTTTAAAAGTGAACAGTCTTATTCAGCGAGAACTGGGAAAGATTCTTTACAGAGAAGTTGATTTTCCCAAAGGACTTCTGGTTACGATTACCAGGGTGGATACTTCTCCTGATTTAAGCCAGTCTAAAATTTACATTTCCACCATCCCCGAAGAGAATACGGAGGAAGTGATAGCCATTATTAAAAAGCAGATATATTTTATCCAGCAGAAGTTGAATAATAAGCTCAATATGAGGCCGATGCCTCGAATCTTATTTGTTAAGGAAAAGAAAACCGGGGAAGCGGGCCGGGTGGAAGAATTACTGGAAGAGATAAAAAAAGATGAAAACTAGCCTCCTTGAACAATTTCGGCAGATTGATGATTTACTTAAGGGAGCTGAAACTATTATTGTCGCGGCCCACGAGAACCCCGACCCCGATGCGGTTTCTTCGGTATTAAGCCTCCATAACTTTTTCAAAAGCCAGGGTAAAAAAAGCATTCCTTATCTTCCCGATGCTCCATCAAAAAGCCTCTCTTATCTCCCGGGATTTTTCGAGATACGGAATGAAATTAATCAAGAAGACCCCGATATTTTAGTCTGCCTTGACTACGGCGACTTTAAAAGGCTGAAAATTCCGGAAGGTGTTTTTTCTTGTCCTATAATTACCATTGACCATCATGTGGAGAGCGACCAGAGAGGGGAAATAAAAGTGCTGGAACCGGGATATTCTTCTACGGCGGAAATAATCTACCAATGGTTTAAATACAAGAATATCGCCATTGATAAGGAATTGGCCTCTTGTCTTCTAACGGGAATAATTTCGGACAGCGGAGGATTCAGGCATGTTTCCACTTCCCACCAGACGCTGACAGCCGTTTCTGAACTGCTTTTAAAAGGAGTTTCTTTAAACAAAATTGTCCGCCGGGTTCTCGCTTCGGATAAGTCCCTTAGCGTTTCCAGGGCCTGGGGCGAGGTGCTTTCCAGGGTTGAGGTGGATTCATGTACTCAGCTTGCTTATTCCTGGCTGACTCCGGATGATTTTTTGAGGCTGGGGGTGCGTTTTGTCGATTTTGAGGGAATAGTAAATATTATTTCTTCCGGTTCTCCCTCCAGCATAGGGCTCTTTCTAATTGAATACGAAAAAGGAAAAGTTAAAGGCAGTTTAAGGTCAGAGCCCAACGGCGGGAAGAATGTTGTTCAAATAGCCAGGGCTTTGGGCGGGGGAGGGCATCCTTACGCAGCCGGCTTTCAAGCCGAAGGCAGTTTAGATGAAGTATTGAAAAAAGTGCTAAAGTTGGTATAATAATTAGGTGAAACGGCCTGGTAGCCAAGTAGCTAAGGCATTGGTCTGCAAAACCAATATACGTGGGTGCAATTCCCACCCAGGCCTCCAATGCCGCGGTGGTGGAATTGGTATACACGAGAGACTTAAAATCTCTTGGGTGAATAACCCTTGTGGGTTCGAGTCCCACCCGCGGCACTAAAAAAACAGGCCCTGTTACAGGCCTGTTTTTGTTTAACTTTCCAATATTTCCACGTAAGTCTTTTTAGCTCCGAATATTAAAGCGTCGCCTCTATTCGGAAACCAAATGTCAAAATGATAGTTGCTTTTTCTGGAATTCATTCTGTCTTCCACTACGAATATTTTATCCCCGTAGATTTCAGGCAATCTTACTTTCGTTCCGAAGGGCAGGAGGTTACTGGCCACTATTCC
>CAYXYS010000017.1:0-11958 GCA_964469735.1 uncultured Candidatus Saccharibacteria bacterium | reverse complement strand
TTTGGTCTTGCGTTGTGGTGAGACCTATTATATAATAGAGGCATGAAGAAGGGAGGGGAAAAAAGAGGAAGACCGGATTACATTCTACTGGGCGCCGTGCTCTTTTTAATTCTTTTAGGAATATTAATTTTGGTCAGCGTATCCGCGGCTCCCTCGCTTGAGCGGTACGGTTCGTCGACCTGGCTTCTTTTCCGGCACGTCGCCTTCGGCCTTTTACCTGGCGCATTGTTAGGATACATAGCCTTTAGATTGTCCTTATCTAGAATCAAAAAATGGGGCCCGATACTTCTCCTGGGAAATATTTTCCTTATGGTTCTGGTGTTCTTCCCGGTTATAGGAATATCGGCAGGAGGGGCAAGCAGATGGCTTAACCTCGGAATAACTTCTTTTCAGCCATCGGAATTTCTGAAGATTACTTTTATTTTATATTTGGCTGCCTGGCTTTCTTCCTCTGTCATCAAAAAAAATGGCAGCTACTCCTTACAGAAAATCAACAACGCTTCCAATATCTTTACCAGTTTTTTAATAATCATAGGCGTAATAACGGCGTTGCTGGTTATGCAGCCCGACGTTAGCACTTGGGGAGTGATAATTATGTCAGCTATTCTGATGTACTTTTTATCGGGAACCCCCGTAAAACATTCCTTTTATATGGTGGTCGGATGCTTAGGCGCCCTTTTCCTATTGATTAAACTGGCCCCTTACCGATTTGAAAGATTCTTGGTGTTTATAAAGCCAGATAAAGATCCCATGGGCATCGGTTATCAGATAAAACAAGCCTTAATTGCCGTAGGCTCCGGGGGAATATTAGGAAAGGGCCTGGGGATGGGCCTGCAAAGATACGGATTCGTTCCTCAGTCTATGGGTGATTCCATCTTCGCCATTTTTTCGGAAGAAACAGGCTTTCTGGGCAGTTTCATTTTAATCGTCTTGTTTATGGTTTTTGCATGGAGGGGATTCGCCATAGCCAAAAATTCTAAAGATGCTTTTTCCAAACTAGCCTGCCTCGGAGTGAGTTCTTGGATAACCATTCAGGCCTTTATTAATATAGGAGCGATGCTGGGCCTGCTTCCTCTGACCGGCATACCTTTGCCTTTTATCAGTTACGGAGGGTCGGCCCTGGTAGCCGAACTTATAGCCGTGGGCATTATGCTTAACATATCTACAAAAACTTCGTGAAAATACTATTTACCGGCGGGGGAACTGCCGGACACATATTTCCAATAATAGCCATAGTTAGGGAATTAAACCGGATCGGAATTCAAGCCGACTATGCCTTTATCGGTCCGAAAGACGATTTCGGATCAATTTTGCTTTCCCAGGAAGGGATTAAAATAAAAACAATATCGGCCGGAAAGATAAGGAGGTACGCGAACTGGAAAAGCATAGTTTGGAACATCATCGATATTGGTTTCAATGTTCCCCTGGGGTTCCTGCAGTCCTTCTTTTATATGTTCTTTTATAGCCCCGATTTTGTATTCAGCAAAGGCGGTTATGGATCTTTGGCTCCGTCGTTTTGCGGATGGCTTTTCCAGGTTCCCGTCGTTCTGCACGAATCTGACGCTGTCCCGGGATTGGCCAATAAAATTATTTCCAAATTTACAAAAAGAGTGCTTGTGTCTTTTCCCGTTCCATATACTGAATACTTTTCTGCTGAAAAGATGATATCCGTCGGCAATCCTATTCGAAAAGAGCTCTTAGGGGGATCTCCCGAAAAAGGGAAAAAGCTTTTTCGTCTAATGGGAGAAAAACCGGTATTGCTGATAATGGGGGGTTCGCAAGGGGCCCAGGTAATAAACGACCTTGTATTAAACTTCCTGCCGCAAGTAATAAAAACATTCGAAATTATTCACCAAACCGGCGAAAAAAACTACGAGCAAGTTAAAGCCGAAGCTCGGGTTGTAATTGGCAGAGAAGACGATAAGTACTACCATCCCGTGTCCTTTTTAAAGGAGATTGAACTCAGGGAAGCTTATGCGTCTGCCGATATGATAATAAGCAGGGCGGGATCGGGCAGCATTTTTGAAATTGCCGCCGTCGGCAAGCCGAGCGTTTTAATTCCCTTAGCCAATTCAGCTCAAGATCACCAGGTTAAAAATGCTTATATTTACGGAAGCAAAGGGGCAGCCATTGTAGTTGAAGAGGCCAATCTGGCTCCCCATTTCCTTTTAGAGAGATTGAAAAATATTTTCTCTCATCCCGAGGAATTGGAAAAAATGTCCAAAAGCGCCAAAGATTTTGCCAAGCCGGAATCTGCCAAATTGGTAGCCGAATATATATTAGGAATATTGAGCTGACTCTTTCGCGAGGCTATGTTAAACTGAAATTAGAGCGATATGTCAAAAGAAGAAAAAACTAAAATAAGAGTAAGACTGGCTCCTTCGCCGACGGGCTTTTTGCATATCGGCACCGCCAGAACCGGACTGTTTAATTATCTTTTTGCCAAAAAGAATAAAGGGAAATTTGTTTTAAGAATCGAAGATACCGATAGAGAAAGGTCCGAAAAACGATATGAGAAAGACATTATTGACGGCTTGAAATGGCTGGGGATCGAGTGGGACGAGGGTCCTGAAATAGGGGGAGAGTTTGCTCCTTACCGCCAAAGCGAGCGCGAGCAGTCATACAGGAAATACCTGCAAAAGCTTTTAGATGAAAAGCTGGCGTATTACTGTTTTTGCGCGGAGGAGGAATTGGAGGCTAAAAAACAAGATCAAATGAGCAGGGGAGAGGCTCCTAAATACAACGGGAAATGCGCCGCATTGAGCGCCTCCGAGGTAAAAAATAAAATGGCGGCCGGAGAGAAAGCAGTAATCAGATTTAAACCCCCTTCAAAAACAGTTACCTTTGAAGATTTAATAAGGGGAGAAGTGGAGTTTGATTCTTCGCTGTTTGGAGATTTTGTTATTGCCAAAGACCTGGACAATCCTTTATATAATTTTGCAGTAATTATTGATGATTATGAGATGGAAATTAGCCATGTTATCCGCGGAGAAGACCATATTTCCAATACCCCAAAACAAATTTTAATACAAGAAGCCTTGGGTTTCCCGCAGCCCCAGTACGCCCATCTGCCGCTTATTTTAGGCCCGGACAAGAGCAAGCTCTCAAAAAGGCATGGGGCGGTTTCGCTAACCGAATATAAGAAAGAAGGGTACTTGCCCGAAGCCATGGTTAATTTTATGGCTTTTATGGGATGGAATCCCGACACGGAAAAAGAAATATTCTCCCTAAAAGAGCTTGTTAGGGCTTTTTCAATCGAAAAGGTCCAGAAGGGAGGGGCGGTTTTTAATATTCAGCGCTTGGATTATCTTAACGGATTCTACATAAGGCAAAAGACATTGGATGAGTTGGCGGAGCTTTGTTTGCCCTACCTTATCAATGCGGGCTTGATTTCCAAAGAGGAGGTTAATATGGATAAGATTAAAGAAATAATCTCTTTGTATCGGGAAAGGCTCAAAAAGTTATCCGAGTTGCCCGAACTGGCAGATTTCTTTTTTAAGGATAAAATAGAGTATGATAAAGAACTTTTAAAATGGAAAAACATTGACTTTTCTGAAATAGAATCCTCCCTTGATATTTCTGAAAAAATACTTTCTAATATAAAAGAAGAAGATTTTAACAAAGAAAATTTAGAGAAAGTATTAATGAAAAAAGCTGAGGAAATGGGGGATAGGGGAAAGCTTTTGTGGCCCCTACGGGCGGCTATGACGGGAAAGCGGGCATCAGCTGGGCCGTTTGAGGTGGCTGCGGTCCTGGGAAAGGAGAAGGCCCTTCAAAGGATTAAAGAAGCTAAAAATAAGTTGAAAGAATAATGAGGAACATTTTAATTATTTTAATTGCCAGTGCGGTTTTGTCGGGATTCTGTCTGCCGGTTCAGGCTCAGCAGGCCCCGGAAGTTCCTGCAACCCTGGACGAAGCTAAATCCGTGGGGCTTCAAATTATTGGAGAGCTTCCCGACTCAACGCGCCAAGTTTGGAGAGAGCAGGCCCTTCCCATATTAAGGTCTATGTGGGATTGGGCTCAAGGGCCTTGGGAAAATTACATTAAACCGAAGGTCCAGGAATTGTTTAATTGGCTCTTGGGGTTTCTTGGAAAAGAAATTGAAGAACGGGCGCCGCTTATAGAAGAAGAATTCCAAAAAGAAAAAGATGAAATGCGCGGAGATATTCCGGGCGTCTGGGAAAGATTCAAAAACCTTTGGGAGTAATGGCGGGGGAGAAGCTTGACAGGCCTTTTGGGCCTGATATTATAAATATAGGATACGTCGCACAATGTACGTAAAGCGACAAATAAGAGGGCTTTCATTCAAGCCCCTCTCGAACCCCCTTTTGAGGCAATATTAATTAATCATGGAAAAATCAAACAAAACAATCATAGATCACATTCCGGATTTTTTAGATTACTGCGAAGTAGAAAAGGGATTATCCAATAAAACCCAGGAAAACTATAAGAGATATCTGACTAAATTCAAGGTTTGGCTCAATAAGGCCAATAAGGCTTCCCTTAAGCCCCATGAGCTCAGTCCCGAGGATATTTGGGCCTATAGGTTGTATTTAGGCCGCTCTATCGACAAAAAGGGCCGTTCTCTTAAGAAATCCACCCAGAACTACTATCTTATCGCTCTGAGAGCCTTTTTAAGCTATTTTACAGCCAAAGACGTGGAATGTATCCCTGCCGATAAAGTGGCCCTTCCCAAAGACGCCAGAGGCGAAAAAACAGTTAAATTCCTGAATTTAGAGCAAATAGAGAAGCTTTTAGCCGCTCCCGACGTAAAAAGCCTCCCGGGCCTGAGGGATCGAGCGATTTTAGAGACTCTTTTTTCCACTGGACTCAGAATATCCGAGCTGACCAATCTTAATAAAGAGCAGTTCGAAAATCTTAAAGATAAAAAAGATTTTGAGTTGAGCATTGTCGGAAAAGGCGGGCATCCCAGAACCGTCTACTTTTCGGAAAGAGCCCTGGGCTGGCTAAAAAAATACTTAGATACCAGAAAGGATAAAGAAAAAGCCCTATTCATCCATTATAAGTCCAGGGCCGATGTCGAGGGGCGCTTAACACCTCGTTCGGTTGAACGAATGGTTAAAAAAAGCGCAGTAAAAGCCGGCGTTCCTATCTTTACAACTCCCCATACTCTTCGCCACAGCATGGCCACAGATTTATTGCAGCAAGGGGTTGACTTGAGGTCCATTCAGGAATTTCTGGGACACCGCAACATCGCTACCACTCAGATATATACCCACGTTACCAACAAGCGGTTGAGAGATATCCACCGCCAATATCACAGCGGCAAAAGAATAAAAGAATAATCAGTGTAATACCAAGCTCCTTTTTCCGTCTTAATAGTAATGGAGAAACAAAAAGGTTAAAATCTTTTGTACTACCCGGTAAGGGTAGTTTTTTTAAAAAATAAAACCGCTAAGGTTTCCCCTAACGGTTTTTTGTTTTAAAGCGGATACATCCACGGTTTGTTCCTTCGCGCTTTTCTGGCGCCCTCAAGATAGCCCGTACCGGCTTTCCTGAGCTGCTCTCTCTTTCTTTCAATGCTTGCTTCTTTTGAGATGGGAATCTTCAGGCAGGGCCGGCCCTGCCTGTCTCTGGCATCAAAAAAGAAGAATTCCGTCAGATCTTCGTCAACTGAAACATTCACTCCCTTGCGCCAGGCGTATCTGGCAACGCGGTTAACGCAATCCCAAAAATGGAATCCTGCAACCACGAGTTCGTCGATCGGCTCCGGGCAAAGCTTCAAAATGTCCCTCCCCCTGGGGTATATCCGGTTTTTACAATGATTTTCAAATGCCACTCCGCAGGCTCCGATGATGTCTTGGCCGTTCATGGAAAATCCTTCTGATACCTGGGTAAGGTCTGGTTTCCGGCGATTGCCGGGCTCTGAAAAGAACACGTAAACTCTTTGAAAGTCCTTGTAGCGCTCTCGCATCAGCTCTTGGTAAAGCCTGATGGTTTCTATTTTTTCTTCTTTCATTTCCGGCCAGCCGATGAGCACCCTTGTAATGGGCTCAATGGGATAAAGGATTAAAAGCGTTTTCATTGAACTGCCTCCCCTATTGCTTTTTAAAGAACCTTAAAATTAATTCCTATATAGCAGACCGCACTTTATTGTCAAATAATAAATGTCGCACAATATTAATTCTCTACCAAAAATAAAACCGCTGATAATACAGCGGTTTTTTTATGAAGCTTGTATTGGTCCGTATTCGTCATAATCTTCGTCGTCCATCTCATTGAGATATTCTTCCATGATTTCTTCTCGGATTTCGTTTTCGTCAATTTCTTCGTCGGGAACCATTTCTGTTTCTAGGGATCTTAAAAATGCTATACCCAGGCAAAATGCCGTGTTAATCATTATAGTGGCATCATAACCCCTGTCTTTAATGTCCTTAAGGTAAACGTTAAAGTACTGCAGAAGGGTAGCTGGCAATTCGACTTTAGTATTAATCATTTTTCTTCTTATTTTTATGAAAGCTTCCTTTATTTCGGGGTCGTCGGGAAGTCCATATTTATCGATTAGGCTCTCCACATATTCCCTATTTAAATCCCTTCCTTCTTCGGATAGATTGTCAATTCCATCCAGGCCATCAATAAATTCTTTAAAGAAATTAATATCTTTGGGGAATTCATTGCCGTTCTCGTCTTTTTTCATTGTCCCCTCCCCTTTTCAATGTGCTTATTTTATTTTAAGGCATAATTATTAAAAATCAACAAAAAAAGAAAAAAGGCCTTAATTGGCCTTTTATTTTTTGGTCGGAGGGGAGTCAATCCCTGGTCTGGATTTAAATGATCCAGGTAATTGCTCCCCTCCTGGTTTGGGAAGTCTCGCGTCGGTGGCGGCGCATTGTGCCGGCCGCTTTTGATTGAGCCTTATGAAGTCTCCATCCTCATGGCCCCTCCTTAGTTGAAGTCACCTCACGCGATGCACAAGAGTTATAATATTAATTTCAAAGCATCTTGTCAAGTGAACAGGCGGAGGCAGGATTCGAACCTGCGCCTCGAGCCTTGCGCGGCCCGCGCCTTTCCGCTTGGCTACTCCGCCGCGCTAAAAGTCTTCCTCTAATATTTCCTCGTAAGATCTGCCAATAAAATTATCTAATTTTTGGGAAATTAAACCTATTTCTTCACTGCCCCCAATGTTCTTGGCTCTTATGACAGCGTGAGTCTTATTTTTAAAATAAAGCTTGAGAGTGCCGTTCTTTCTTTCAAAATTTTCCAAAATACAAATTCTAGGATCGAAATCTCCTTTTTCATACTCATCTGTTTCCTGAAAAATATTGGAGGTCTTGTCGTATTTTAAATTATTGCTGTTTTTTATCTTCATGGCTTCTTGTTT
This sequence comes from uncultured Candidatus Saccharibacteria bacterium, assembly GCA_964469735.1. GTDB lineage: Bacteria > Patescibacteriota > Minisyncoccia > Minisyncoccales > MHMH01 > JACOYH01. The sequence goes on along the minus strand of CAYXYS010000017.1, from coordinate 4,616 downwards.
GATTATAGCAAAGAAACCATTAAAGGAAATGCAGTAATTAACCTTAAACCTTTAGAATTATATCATTATATAATAATTTCTTTTTTGCAATCCTATTTGATTGTCAGGCTTTCGGAAACTTCATGGAAAGTTTCCTTGTCATCTTCCCAGGAATCAGAGGGGGCGTTGAACGACAAAGCCCACACCCATTCCCCGTCTTCCACGAAAACAAGCAGTGTTTTGTAGTCTTGGCCGCCCGAAAAGCTTTGCAGCTCCAAATATATCGCTTCCCGGCCGCTGATTGCTCCCGAATACTGGTCCACTACCGTAATAGTGGAATCTTCAGTTATTAAGTTCTGCTTTAAAAGATTAACATACTCTTCCAAGCTTTCTTGGGATAGGCGGGTATTATTGACTGCGTAATAAGCGTTATATTCTATTTCTTCCATGCTTTGAGGGTCAAACTCTCCTATGGGCTTTACCACTAAAGCCAAAAACCTCGAATCTTCCGTGCTGGCTTGAGCCCATCCGGCAGGCACGAGTATGCTGTAAGTTTCCTCATCGAGGATTCTGTCCGTGTTAAAGCTTTCTTCGGGGCTTTCTTCGGGAGGCTGATTTTCGCTGGAATTTTCTTCTTGAGGCTCAAACTGAATTTCTTCATTTTCGTTGCCGGGAACGGTTCCGGGCCGTTGACCTTGCTGGGAAAAATAATAGATTGCCGCCCCTGCTCCCGCTATCAGCAAAACCAAAATCACCAGGGAAACCGTCTGGTTCCTTAAAAGTCTTTTAATAAATTTCATAGGTTAAATTAACCGTCACTTCGATTTTATTTTCCCCCGCCTCCACGCTGGGAGCGGTTCCGCCGACATCCATTTCCTCTGATACTGTCTTGGTAAGATCATAATACCTTGGATACACTGACGATTCGGAAAAATTAGTGATTTTAGCCAGCCTTACTCCCAATTGAGAAGCTAATTCTTCCGCCTTTGCTTTGGCTTCCTCAATCGCCTCTCCCCTAGCTTGTTTCTTTAATTCGTCTTGATTTTCAATTGTAAAACTCAAACCGCTTATGTTATTAGCTCCGTTTTCCGTAACCCCTTGAATAATAGTTCCAATCGATTCAAGGTCTCTTATTTTAACTTGCAAGGACTGATTAACTTCGTATCCGACCAGAACCCTTTTGCCCGAGGGGCGGCCTTCGGTTCTTTCATAGTATTCGTAGCGGGGGTAAATGTTAAAACCGGTAGTTTTAAGGTCTTTATCTTCAATCCCCTGCTCCTTTAGGAACGATATTACGGTATTCATTTTTTCCGTGTTTTCGGAAAGGGCTTCCTCCACGTTTTTCGCTTCCGTTATTACGGACGCTGTAGTTAAGGCCAAGTCCGGGCTGGCGTATACCTCCCCGGTAGCTTGAACGGCAATAGTATTGCGGTAAGAAACGTTTTGGCCGATATATCTGGACTCCTGTATTTTATTTGTTATATCAATACCCAGCCAAACTAATATAGCGAAAAGAAGCAAAATTATAATTCCGCTTTTTTTATACTGCATAATTTTATTACAATCGAAGCTTTTCTTTTTCATATGAAAAAAATTAATTAATGGTAAAGCTATAATTATTCTAACATCAGCGGAAAGGAGTGTCTATTTAATCTCAAAATTATTGTATTCTCCGGTATGGTCTTGCCAAGAAAGCTTCAGATTGTCTACCCGAGCGAAGGCCGGGCCCTCTCTTATCCAGTCAACCATTTTTTTCACGTCTTTTTTAGCTCCTTCGAATACGGCTTCTACTCTGCCGTCTGGAAGATTGCGAACCCAACCCTGGACGTTCAATCCTTCGGCTTTTCGCCGAGTTTTATCCCTAAAAAACACTCCCTGGACTCGTCCGGAAACTAAAACATGAGCTCTTATTTTATCTGACATGAGGTAAAATGCTCTTAATATATTCTATGGCCTTCATTTGCTCTTTAATGCTGTTTTCCATTTCAATTGCTATACGAGAAGAAAAATAACGTTCGGGATAGTTTTTCAAATAATCCAATTCTAAAAGGTTTTCCATAAAATGGGGATGATCGGGTTCGGCCCCCCAATCTTTTTCCCCCAACAAAGGAAATGGCTTTTGGGGAGAAATATGATTGCAGCCGCAAGGATGCTTTTCTATTATCCTTATATTATGCTCGTAAACGTCTTCCCTGAATCTTCTATCGTTGTCCAGATGAGACAGATCTAAGCAAATCCCGGCAAATTGCCCAATCTCTTCCTCGTCTAGGGGCTTATAGGTATTTTCAATGTAAATTACGTCTTTGTATTTTTCCAGATTAAATGACAATGGAAATTCTCTTTGGGTGTGGGTGTTAAAAACCTCCGTTCCGAATTCCCGAACCAGTAAATCGAGTTCGGAAGGCTCCATATCCGACCTGATATGGACAAAAGGAATCTTGGATATTTCGGCTGATTTTAAGAGGCCGTACAATTCCCCCCTTTTTTCTCTATTCAGACAAGTTAAAAAAACATTTACTTCCCTAAGACCGAGTTCCTCTACCTCTTTTACTTTGTTTCTCCAGTCCGGAGTGATGGTTGTAATTGTTGGCAGTATCATATATTTAATTTTAACGATTATCGGGCAAATTTAAAAGGGCGACATTCGTGCCGCCCTTTTTAGTTATTTCCCCAGCCTTCTTTGGCGTCGAGAAAATTCTTCAAGCGCTTTATCCAAGTCTTTTTCGCTGAAATCGGGCCAATGATGGCGGCAAAAATACAGCTCTGAATAGGCGGACTGCCACAAAAGGAAATTGGAAAGGCGCTCTTCCCCGCTAGTTCTGATAATCAAGTCGGGGTCGGGAATGCCGGCGGTATACAGAGATTCCGCTATCAGTTCTTCTGTTATTTCTTCGGCTTTTATGTTGTTTTCAACGAGCTTTTTGACGGCTGCAGTTATTTCCGCCCTGCCGCCGTAATTAAGCAGGATATTGACGATTATCTTCTTGTTGTTCCGGGTGGCAGTCTCCGCCTCATCAATTTTCTTTTTCAGGCTTTTTGGAAAAGGGCTTTTGTCGCCGATAAAAAGCATTTGCCCTCCCTTTTTATTGAACTCTTTTAGGTTCTCATCGAGAAATCTGCCTATCAGCTTAATCAGAAAAGCCACTTCCGCTTTAGGCCTCCTCCAGTTTTCCGTGGAAAAGGCATATAGGGTAAGGTATCCGATATCTCTTTCAGAACACCACCTTACAACCTCGCGGACTTTTCTGGCTCCGGCCATATGCCCTTCCATGGAGCTTTTGCTATTCTCTGCAGCCCAGCGCCTATTTCCATCCATTATGATGCCCAAATGAACAACCTTGTTATTCATACTTACCTCCTAAAATATGTTGTATCCTATCACATAGAACCGGTTTTGTTAAGCTGGAAGATCGTTCTTCAAATTGAAGCGGCTCCTTGCTCCGGATTTCAGCTGCAATATACCCCGCGGCAAAGGATAACAAGGAAATTAAAATAACCCCGGCAACAAGGATAATGTCTCCCTGATTTCTTCTTGCCCAGTTAGAAATCCTTGTTAAAATATCTTGAACTTTTATATAATTTTTATTTTTAAATATATATTTCATAATGGATTTATAACGGGGTGGACAAATTTGATTAATTCTGATAACATAGAAACGTATGTCAAAGACTAAAGCCGCCGGATCCACCCATTTAGGGAGAGATTCCGCGCCAAAATATCTCGGGGTGAAGCTTTCAGACGGACAAAAAGCCAAACCCGGATCTATAATAATCCGCCAAAGGGGAAGAAAATTCATCCCCGGAAAAAATGTCAGACTGGGAAATGACGACACCCTTTACGCAGTAGCCGAGGGCGTAGTTCGCTTTATCACTAAAAAGAAAACCAGGTTTGATAATTCCCAAAGGCTGATTAAAGTTGTTAACGTAGAATCCAAATAATCTTATAAATACTCATGGACTTAAAACGATGAAGGCTGAACCTTCATCGTTTTATTTAATGGCCGCTTTTATGAACTCTTTAAACAAAGGATGGGGCTTGGTGGGCCGGGACTTGAATTCCGGGTGGAACTGAACGGCAACAAAAAAGGGATGCTTTTTTAATTCCACTATTTCCACTAAATCTTTTTCGGGATTGATTCCAGCCATAACCATGCCGTTTTTTTCAAGCTTCTCCCTGTATTCATTATTGAGCTCGTAGCGATGGCGGTGCCTTTCAATAATATTTGAAGTTTTATAGGCCTTTATGCTTTTGGTATTAGGTTTCAGCTTGCATTTATAATTCCCCAATCTCATTGTGCCGCCGTATTTTTTATCCCGTATAAGGGCCTTTTGTTCAGGCATAACGTCGATAACCAAATCACCGCTTTTGGCAAACTCGGCTGAATGAGCTTTCCTGATTCCGCAAACATGCCTGGCGAACTCTACCACTGACAGCTGAAGCCCAAGGCAAAGTCCCAAAAAAGGAATTTTATTTTTCCGGCAATATTCAATAGCTTTAATCTTTCCCTCTATTCCCCTTCCTCCGAATCCTCCCGGCACTATTATGCCGTCGTATTCCTTTAACTCCTTCAATGTTTTAGGATTTTTTTCGTAGATTTCCGAGGAAGCCTGGTGTATTTAGGACATTTTTTTATGAA
>CAYXYS010000016.1:0-12110 GCA_964469735.1 uncultured Candidatus Saccharibacteria bacterium | reverse complement strand
GTCGAGGCGGGGACTCGAAGAGTTGCCCGACCTGCTTCGCCGCAAGGCGAGAGGCATAAGGGGACAAGCTTCTCGCCGCAGCAGAAGCAATAAATTTCTCAATCTCTAAAGAGATTTCGAAATCTATGTGCCCCCACCAGGACTCGAACCTGGAACAGACGGATTAAGAGTCCGCTACTCTACCAATTGAGTTATGGGGGCGCAAATTATCGCGTGGGGCAATCTATATTGTACCATTCCAATATAGAGGGTGTATCAATAATTCCGGTTTTTGTCAATATTGTATTAACTATCACCCAGGCCCCGAATACTATTACCAATCCCACGACCGTTGAGGTTATTATTCCCTTGGCTTTCATTAGCATTTCCGGCTTAGCTCCCGCAAAAAGGAACATTACTCCTCCAAATACCAGCATTAATACGGCGATCACCGGCACTAAATTAAACATTACAAACCTGACTATATTGTTTATCAGCTCAAAAAAGTGGCAGAAGGTGCAGGAGGGCTCTCCGTGTCCCCCGCAGGGTACCAATCCGGCGGCCTGAACCGCGCTGAAGCTTAGTAATAAAAAGGGAAGAATGATAATTAAGCTTTTTTTCATATGTATTTTTAGCTGGTTACAATTCCATTATCGCATAAAAAAGAAAAAAGAAAAGGGCAGAGTGGATTTCTGCCCTTTTTAAACTTTATCCGGTTCCCATTGGGAACGGATTTTCCAGGTTTTTCCTTCGTCTGAAGTGAAGAGCATCCAGCGGGAAGCGAATGCGCCTTCCAGCAAGACGAATACTTCTTTGTCTTTCCCGAATTCCAGGCGCTTTGTCCCGAAGAATCGTACAGCTTCATTTTTTTCGGTGTTCCATGAGGCTTGCCAGGTTTCACCTTTGTCCGGACTGTAGAAAACGAAGTTCACCGACCTAAAAGAATTGCTTTTCTGGGTGACGGTAACTCCTCCGATAACCCAGAGGACATCCCCATCCAGAGCGTAGTCGTTGTACCAATGCTCGTGCCACTCATCTGGAGCTCCGGTCAGGCTCGGCACGATCACTGCTTCTATCCAGGCATCTAGATTTTCCAGGAGAGGTTCAATTGTTTCTCTGTCCTGTATCGGCTTTTCAACTCCCGGAGGCACCGATAAAGCGATGAAGAAGACGGCAGCTGCGAGGAGCCCAGCCGCTGCTGTTCCCCCGAGCCATTTTCCGACCTTTTTCCATTTGATTCTTTTCAAGGCTGAAAAAGCTCTGGAAAATATTGAGGCTATGGCAGAAAGGCACGATATAACGGCTGATCCCACCGGCTTTAAGGGATTTTCCTTTTTAACCGGTTGGGGCTGAAGAGCTGGCTGAGGAGGCTTAACCCTCCTCTTTTTCTTGGTTCTCACCCTCACCCTTACCTTGGCTTTCTTCTTGTCCATGGAAATTATCAGAAAGCCGTTGTAAATAATTCCGTCCTCCTGGCAATTAGTTTCCAATTTTAAGGTCAGCTCGTTTTTTGAGGAAAGATGCCTGACCTCGGTTATAATAAACCAGGGTTCGGGCTTTACCTTAAGATTTCGGTAATCTCCCCCGTAGTTTTTGACGGTTATAACAACTGACTGCTTGGATTTAACCGCTACTGTTCCGAAATTAATGTATTTAACGCTTGCAACCGGTTTCGGCAATAAACTTTTAACCATTTTAATATCCTCCCAATATTTTAATGAACAATGCTAAATTATACATTTAAAATAAAGGCCCGTCAAGGCGGCGAGCCGGAATTTGTTTCACGTGAAATGTGCCCCCGCCAGCCCGCCTCGCCTGACGACTGGCTCGTCGAGGCGGGGATTCGAAGAGTTACCCGACCTGCTTCGCCGCAAGGCGAGAGGCCTAAGGGGGCCAGCTTCTCACCACAGCAGAATCAAATAGAAATTTACAGGCCTTCCAGCGCCTAAAATTTTCTATGTGCCCCCGCCAGGATTCGAACCCGGACTCTGGCGTCCGAAGCGCCATGTGATATCCGTTTCACTACGGGGGCGTAGATTATAATTGGCAACGAGGCGAAAGAGAAAACGAGTTTTCTCTTTAGTCGAGTGAACCAATTATGTATTAGTGAAGAGGGAAACTCCTTCACTAATATAATACTAAAAAATTGAAAAAAATCAACTTTTAATATATAATTCCAATTGATGGTAATACCCAAAGAAGTAAAATCAGTTTTGAAAAAACTAACCGAAGAAGGCTATGAAGCTTATATCGTCGGCGGCTGCGTCAGGGATCTTTTGAGGGGAATTGAACCTAAAGACTGGGACGTGACCACAAGCGCCAAGCCCGAAGAAATAGAGAAGCTTTTCAAAAAGAGCTTTTATGAAAACAAGTTTTTAACAGTGACCGTCCAAACCGATAGCAAAATTCCCAGCTTAAAGGAAATAGAAGTAACCACCTACAGGTCGGAAGCCAAGTACTCGGATAAAAGGCATCCTGACGAAGTTAGGTTTGCCAAAACTTTAAAGGAAGACCTTTCCAGAAGGGATTTTACGGTTAATGCTATGGCTGTTTCTGATAATGGAGAAATAATAGACCCGTTTTCCGGCCAAAAAGACTTAAAAGACAAGCTTATCAAAACGGTTGGCGATCCTGAAAAAAGATTCGGAGAAGACGCTTTAAGAATGATGAGGGCGGCAAGATTTGCCGCTACCCTGGGAAAAGATTGGCAGATTGAGCCTGAAACCGCTTCAGCAATTGAAAAGAACGCCCCATGGCTGCAAGCTATTTCCAAGGAAAGAATAAGGGACGAGCTGGTTAAAATTATAATGTCAGAAAGAGCTGCTGAGGGAATAGAGCTTTTGAGGAAATTAGGCCTTTTGGAGTACATAATGCCAGAGTTGCTGGAAGGGTGCGGAGTCAGCCAGAACAAGCACCATATTTATGGCTGCTACGAGCACTCTCTTAGGTCCCTGGAATACGCGGCCAAACAAGGATTTAACATGCACGTCAGGATGGCAGCTCTTTTACATGATATAGCCAAGCCAAGAGTCAAACAGGGCGAAGGTGACGATGCCACTTTCTACAATCATGAAGTAGTGGGGGCCAAAATGACAGCCCGTCTTCTGGAGCGCCTTAAGTTCCCGAAAAAAGACATTGAAAAGATTGCCAAGCTGGTAAGATATCATTTATTCTATTACAATGTAGACGAGGTTACTGAATCTTCTGTGAGGAGGCTAGTCAGGCAGGTTGGTCCCGAAAATATGGAAGAGCTTTTACAAGTAAGGATGGCAGATAGGATAGGATCCGGAGTTCCCAAGGCCGAACCCTACAAGCTTCGCCATTTGAAATACGTCATTGAGAAAGTCAGCAGAGATCCGATCTCTGTTAGAATGCTGAAAGTGAACGGGGAAGATGTGATGCGGCAATTAGGAATAAAACCTGGCCCTAAAATAGGACATATTTTAGATATCTTATTGGGGTACGTTCTTAATGATCCGAAGAAAAACAAAAAGGAATGGTTAACAAAAGAAATTGTGACATTGGGCAAATTAGACAATGTCACAATTCAAACAATGGCCGATAAAGCCAGAAAAGAGAGAGAAAAGCTGGAGATGAAAAAAGACGAAATGGCCAAAAAGAAATATTGGGTAACTTAAAAGTTTCACGTGGAACATCGGGGCATAGTGTAATGGCAGCACGAGTCCTTCGGGAGGATTTAGTCCCAGTCCGAATCTGGGTGCCCCGACCATGAAAGCAATAATAGGGATAATCATATTTTTAGTTATTATAGGGGGAGTTGTTTATTTCCAGTTTATCGGTGGCTCGGATAAAGAAGAGATAGAAGAAGTGACTCCGGTAGAAGAGGAGACTGTCCAAAAAGAGCCTTCTCAAGGAGGAAGTTTCTGGGACAGGCTCTTGGGAACCGGCGATTCTCAGCCTGAAATTGAAGAAGCCAACTTTTTCGATAGGCTTTTTGGAGAGGGTGGCCAAGAAAGTTCTAGCGGAGAAAAAGAAAGTTTTTGGGATAAATTGTTCGGAGGCAGCGATAGCAGTGAAAGCAGTAGCGGCGGGGACAGCTTTTTTGAAAGGCTATTCGGAGGGGGCGGCACCGATGAAGAACAAATAGGCGTTGACACCGAGGAGGCCGAATCTCCTGAACTAGCTCCCCCAAAACGCTTTAACGCCTCTCCTACAGGAGAAATTCCCTATTACACTAAAAAAACCGATATTAGCCTGGATACTGATAAAGTGGCTGTCTGCCGCTATAGCAGTACAAAGGGGATGAGCTACGATAAAATGCAGTTGTTTTCCAATACTGGAGCCACGCACCATTCTACTGAGGTTACGGGGTTTAGCGAAGGTCGGGAATATACCTATTACGTTAGATGTCAGGATTTAAAGAAAAATAAAAATCAGGAGGATTTTATAATATCCTTTGAGGTCGGCTTGCCTAAGGATGAGACCCCTCCTAAAAGGATTAATCCCTACCCTACAGGCGACGTTTTTTCGGCAGGGACCAGGAGCGCCCTTATTAGCGTGGCTACCAATGAACCTGCCTATTGCCGCTACGACGATGAGCAAGGAACAGATTACAATTCAATGAGCGGTCGCTTTAATCGGGATGAGGCTAAAATATACCACACTGCAACTGTAAGCGGATTGGAGGATGGGGAATATTACAGCTTTTTCGTGCGCTGCAGCGACGAGGATAATAATCAAAACGACGGAGACGTTATGATTTACTTTAGCGTTTCTCAATAATTATGAAAGGAAACAGCCAATTAAAAAAACTAAGGTCTGTTGAAACCAGAATAAACAAGAATCTTTTCTTTATTTGCGCTGCTGTGACAGGCGTAGTTATGGCAATGAAGCTGGCGGAATTTTTCAGCAGGGGCGCTTTCACTCCCACCAGGATAGAACTTTTCTACCTGGGAGTGCTGGTGATATATTCCCTGCATAAAGAAATAGTCAGGTGGCTGGGAGAAAGGAAGGTAGAAAGGCAGGGCGAATATTTTGTTTACGTCTGGGTCGGGCTAACTACCATTCTTTATATCGTTAACTTCCTTAGCAATAACTATTTCGGCTTCTCCGAGGCGGGAAAGCCGCTGACTATATTAAGAGAAACATCTCTTTTGACTGTGCAGGTATTGGCAGTGTTTATTGTTACTCGGGTGTTAAAGCTTCTCAGAGTAATATTGACCAGGAGAGAGATTTTTAATAAGATAAGTCGGAACGAATAACCAAATGAAGATCAAGCTTTTTCTGGAAGGAAACATTCAAAACCTAATGAGGAAATGCGGATACCGGTTCGAAAGAATGGATGAGAGAACCGGAGAAATGGCATTCTCCAGGGCGGTGGAAGGGGCTTCGGCTTCCGGCTATCCCCGCTTTCATATTTATTTAAAAAAAGACGTTTCACGGGAAACATTGCTGAATTTGCATTTGGACCAAAAGAAGCCGATTTACAAAGGCGCTGTCGCCCATAGCGGAGAATATGACGGAGAGATAGTAGAAAGGGAGGCCGAGAGGATAAAGAAAATTCTGGGCCCGTAGCTTAGCTGGTAGAGCGCCGCATTCGCATTGCGGAGATCGCCGGTTCGAATCCGGCCGGGTCCACATGCTCCATGTAGTAAAACAAAAAAAACGGGAGAAATCTTCCCGTTTTATGTTGGCCTTCAATCAATTGGGAGCTTCTTAGGCATAAAGCCATTATCCCCTTATGGGGCCCCCAATAAGGAGGGAATAGGGGGAAACTCCCAATTAGTTAAAGGCCAGTAACCTATTATTATATCTTAGTTATTTAAATTTGTCAAGGACTGGTTCTAACCCTCTTGACAAGAGGGTCAGGAAAAGCATATAATAAATTCAGTTTTGGTTGCTGTGAAGTCAGGTCCGTTGGAAACGGGCTTTCTTTTTTAGAAAAGCAATAAATAATTAGAAATAAAAAACATGGATTTAAAATCGTTTGCTTCAGCCATTGCTCAAATTGCCGAAGAAAAAGGGATACCGAAAGAAAAAGTGATGGAAACCATTGAGATGGCGATAGCGGCAGCTTACAAAAAAGACTACGGCAAAAAAGGCCAGATAGTCAAAGCCAAGCTCGATCCCGAGACCGGCCAGGTTAAGTTTTGGCAGGTCAAGCAGGTCGTTGATGAAAGCATGATTTATTCGGAGGAGGAGCTGGAAAAGATGAAGGAAGAAGAAAGGCCCGCCTCCGCCGAGGCTTCGGCGGATAAAAAAATCCGCTTTAATCCCGAAAAGCACATAATGCTGGATGAGGCTAAAAAAGAAAACCCCAAGATTAAGGCTGGAGAAGACCTGGAAACGATACTGGAGACCCGCGAAGACTACGGCCGGATAGCCGCCCAAACCGCTAAACAGGTTATTTTACAGAGAATAAGAGAAGCGGAGCGGGAATACGTATTCAACGAATTCAAGTCTAAAGAGGGGGAGATTATTTCAGGAATAGTCCAGAGAGTAGAGGGCCGGATAGTTTTTATGGACATTGGAAAAACTTTGGGACTGCTTCCCAAAGAGGAGCAGGTTCCCGGAGAATTCTACAGGCCGGGCCAGCGCCTTAAGGTTTATCTTTTGAAAGTGGAAGAAACTCCGAAAGGGCCTTCGGTTTTTCTATCCAGAGCTTATCCCAAGATAATTTCCAAGCTCTTTGAGTTGGAGGTTCCCGAAGTTTCTGCCGGTTCCGTTGTGATAAAATCGGTTGCCCGTGAGGCTGGTTCCCGTTCAAAAATAGCCGTTACTTCCACCGTTGAAGGAGTGGATCCCATAGGCAGTATGGTCGGCCAGAGAGGCACTAGGGTGTCGGCTGTAATCAATGAACTGGGAGGCGAGAAAATCGATATTATAGAATGGAAGGAAAAACCCGAAGAATATATTGCCAACGCCCTTTCCCCCGCCAAAGTTGAAGAAGTTAAAATCCAACCAAAAAATAAAGCCCTGGCTGTTGTCCCAGAAGACCAACTTTCTTTGGCTATAGGCAAAGACGGGCAGAATGTCAGGCTGGCAGCCAAGCTGACCGGCTGGAAAATAGATGTCAGGTCTCCGGAAAGCTCGGAAGTGAAGGCCGCAGCCGCTCCCGAAGAAGGGCAGGCAGCCTCGGAGCCGGAAGTCGAAGGAGAAAAAGAAGAAAAGCCAAAAATTAAAAGAAAAAAAGAAAATAAAGAGAAAAAAGAAACTAAAAAGAAAACAAAATAACAATTAAAATATGCTCTATATTCCAATATTAGTTTCCTTATTCGCCATCATTTTCGCCTTTTTTTTGATAAAAAGGATTCAGGGTGCCAGAGAGGGTTCCGGCAAGATGATTGCCGTTTCCAATTACATTAAGGAGGGGGCCAAAGCCTACCTTCGGAGGCAGTATAAAAGCGTGGCCATAGTGGCCGTTTTTCTTTTTTTACTCCTCTGGGTTTTGCTGGGATTTAAGACAGGCCTTGGATTTTTAGTGGGAGCATTGTTTTCAGCTCTTGCCGGATTCATCGGCATGACCATTTCTACCAGAACCAATGTCAGGGTTACTGAAGCCGCCAAAAGAGGGCTTGAGCCGGCCTTAAACCTTTCTTTTAAGGGAGGGGCGGTGACCGGATTTTTGGTAGTAGGCCTGGGACTTTTGGCCGTTTCTCTGTTTTATTTTATCTTTCAAGACATAAAACCTTTAATAGCTTTGGGATTTGGAGCTTCTTTAATATCGGTGTTTGCCAGGCTTGGGGGGGGAATTTATACCAAAGCCGCTGACGTAGGAGCTGATTTAGTCGGGAAGATAGAAAAAGGAATTCCTGAGGATGACCCTAGAAATCCGGCGGTGATTGCCGACCAGGTGGGGGATAACGTCGGAGACTGTGCCGGCATGGCAGCCGATATTTTCGAAACCTATGTGGTTACCTTGATAGCGGGCATGATTTTAGGGGCCTTGCTGTTTCCGGGAACTACTGCCATTATGCTTTTACCCTTAATGCTTGGATCGGTGGCTATTCTCGCCTCCATTATCGGAAGTTTTTTTGTCAGGCTGGGAAAAAGCCAAAATATTATGGCCGCCTTATACAAGGGATTGATAGCCACTTCAATTATTTCGGCAGTTGGATTTATTTCCCCGGTCAGGAGAGCCGTGGCTTCCCTAAATATAGATTTTTGGCAGATTTACCTTCCAGCTCTTATGGGATTAATAGTGGCCGGCGGGATGTTTATAATTACCGAATACTATACTTCCAAAAAATACCGGCCGGTTAAATCAATAGCAGAAGCTTCCCAAACAGGGCACGCTACCAATATTATTACCGGCTTAGCTGTGGGCTTGAAATCAACGGCTTTGCCGGTTTTCCTCATATCCATTGCAATCCTGGTCAGCTTTTTGGCGGGAGGAATGGAGGGATTGGCCATAGCGGCGGTTTCCATGCTTTCCATGGCCGGCATAATAGTCGCTCTAGATTCCTACGGGCCGATTACCGATAACGCTTCGGGTATAGCTGAAATGGCCGGCCTGGACGGAAAGGTTAGGGAAGTAACCGACGCCCTGGATTCGGTAGGGAATACTACCAAGGCGGTAACGAAAGCTTATGCCATAGCTTCAGCTGCCTTGGCCGCTTTAGTTCTTTTTTCCGCTTACACTCAGGAAATACAGGGATTGGGAGCCAGAGTTTCGTTTTTGCTGGAGGACTATCGAGTCGTAATAGGGCTGTTTATCGGCGGGCTATTGCCATACCTGTTTTCTTCTATGGCTATGACTGCTGTTGGTAAAGCCGGATCGAAAGTAGTGGACGAAGTTAGGAGGCAGTTTAGGGAAATAAAAGGATTAATGGAAGGGGAAGCCAAGCCCGAATACGGAACTTGCGTTGATATAGTCACCAAATCCGCTCTAAAAGAAATGATTGTTCCAGCTATGCTGCCCATTGTATTCCCGATTTTAGTGGGATTCATTTTGGGTCCGGAAGCTTTGGGCGGCCTTTTAATCGGAAGCATCATTACAGGATTTTTCGTGGCCATATCTATGACTTCCGGAGGTGGGGCTTGGGACAATGCTAAAAAATATATTGAAGAAGGCAACTTCGGAGGTAAGGGCAGTTTTGCCCATGAAGCGGCCATAACCGGAGACACCGTAGGCGATCCATATAAGGATACGGCCGGGCCTGCCATCAACCCCATGATCAAGGTGCTGAATATTGTGGCCCTTTTGATTGTCGGGTTTTTGGTGTAAACCACGTTAGAAGCCCTGCGTCAGAAAAAATTAATTAATTTTTTCTGACTAAAACTAAGCAATGTTTATTAAGTTTTCAGCTATATTCTTTATTGGTGATACGAGTCTTGTAAAACGCGCTTCTAGTGTAGTAAAATAAAAAGCGCCGCCGTCTTTTTCGGGACAGAAGCGCTTTTAAGAAAAGAAGGCAAATCCTTGATAAATTGAAAGGCAGATAATGGCATTTCGGAAGATGTTTCCTAACATCAAAATAGGCAATGCCCTTCTTATCTCCATCAGCTTTGCGGTGACAATCACGGCGGCGGGCAGTCCGTAGACAAAAGGAATAAATCCGCAAGCCAGAACGAGCCATTCCTTCTGGCGGGAAAGCAGGCTTACTATCTTTTTTTGATATTTGCCGTTGTTTTCCTTATTTTCTCTCTTGCGCTGCCACTCTTCTACAACCTTGATTATCTTTCTTGCAACTTCTACTCCCCCCAGCCTCTTCTTTACCCAGCCTGCTCCCAAATAGGTTAGTACTAAGGTAAAAGAAGTCCAGAGACTGGTGTATAGAAGCGTCTGCCATAAAGGCGTATGTGCCCTGGACCATAATGCTATCGTAATTTCAGGATGCAGCCACATGGTAAAAAAACCCACTATTTGCTCCCAAGCCATTTGCCAATCCTCCTATTTTAGAATATAAAGAGCGCCAAGAACTAATTAACAGATTAAATCATTAAACGTAAAAGTCAAACCATGAAAACAGAAGTCAAAAAGCTTCCCCAGTCGCAGGTTGAATTAAGAGTAGAGATTCCTGCGGAAGAATTCCAGCCTTTTCGCGAGAAGGCGGTTTTGGAAATATCCAAGAATTTTGAAAAGGAAGGGTTTAGAAAGGGAAAAGTCCCGGCGGAAATAGTGGAGAAAGAAGCAGGAGAGCAGAATATTATGGCTGAAGCCGGGGAGCTTTGCATTAGAGATAGCTACGTTAAAGCTGTTCGGGAAAACGACATCAATGCCATCGGCCAGCCGAAAATAGAGATACTGAAAATGCCGCGCCCGACATCGCCTTTGGCTCAGTCAAAGGCGGGCGGGGCTCCGGGCAACCCCTTGGAATTTAAAGCTACTGTTTCGGTTATGCCGGAAATAGAGCTTCCCGACTACAAAAAAATCGTTTCCGGGATCGAAAAAAAAGAGATTAAAGTAACTGATTCGGAAATAGCCAAATTGAAAGAGCAGAAAGAGAACAGGGAAAAGGAAAGGTTGAGGGAAGAGATGCTGGAGAAAATAGGGAAGGCAGCCAATATTGAGATTCCCATTGCTCTTTTAGAGTCCGAACAAGCCAGGATGCTGGAAAACCTCAAACATCAAGTCGGCCAGATGCTCGGAATCAGTTTTGAAGAATACTTAAATAAAGTCGGCAAGAATGAGAGTGAAATATTCGATTCTTTAAAGCCGGAAGCTGAGAAGAAAGTCAGAAATTCCCTTATTTTAAGGGAAATTGCCAAGCAGGAAAAACTCGAGGCCGCAGAAGAGGAGATTAAAGCTGAAACCGAGAAAATTTTCAAAAACTATCCTCAAGCCAGCCAGCTTGACCAGGAGAGGTTGAAAGAGTATAGTAAAGAAGTGATAATGAACGAAAAAGCATTCCAATTGCTTGAAAATTTTTTAAAGTAAGAACCTCTCGCTTCGCTCGAGAACCTTGGTTCGCTAATGAATAATCATTAAATCTTGGACTAACATGAACTTAATTCCAACCGTAATAGAAAAATCCCAATACGGGGAGCGGGCCTACGACATATATTCCCGCCTTCTCAAGGAAAGGATTATTTTCCTTGGCGGACCGGTAAACGATGTTGTGGCCAATTCCGTCATCGCCCAGTTGCTTTTCCTTGCCTCCAAAGATCCCCAGAAGGATATACAGCTTTATTTGAACACCCCCGGAGGTTCGGTTACAGCTGGTATGGCCGTTTACGATACTATGCAGTACGTAAAGCCCGATGTTTCCACAGTCTGTGTTGGTTCGGCCGCTTCCATGGGAGCCACTTTGCTGGCTGCCGGAGCCAAAGGAAAGAGATTTGCTCTTCCCAACTCCCAAATACTTTTGCACCAGGTTGCCGGAGGCGTTACCGGGCAAGCTACGGAAATAGAAATTACAGCCAAGCAGATTTTGAAGATTAAAGAAAAACTGAACAATATTCTGTCAAAACACACGGGCCAGCCGCTGAAGAAGGTTGAAAAAGACACTGACAGGGATTTTTACCTTACTTCCGAGGAAGCCAAAGAATACGGCATCATTGATAAAGTGATCAAAACCAAATCCTAATTTGATTGAGGCGTTTGATTGAGGCTTTGCTTCAATCAATTTATCTACGGCTCCCTGATCTTTCCGGGGAGTTTTTTTTATTTTTCTGGAGGTGTTATTATAAAGAATACAGAAACATGGATAGAAAGATTACCATATCATTGGTTGTAGTTTGTGTGGCTTCCCTTGCGATCGGTTTTTGGATAGGAAAGATTAATGAAAGGGTGCTTTGGCAGAATAAAGTCAATGAGGTGATCCAATCGGAATTGGATTGGTTGAAAATTCAACTGGAATCATCGTACTCATTCCTATCGACAGAAGGTTTTTACCGGCTGTCCGGGACCGTACTTCAGAAGGGGGATGGTTATTTATTGATGGACGCGCAAATTATAGCGGAACAATATCCTTTGGCACCGGCAGAAGAACCGAAAAATCGAAACATTAAAGTGAATGTGAATGACGAGACGGATATTTTCCGGTATGTCGCAGGAGAATCGCTAGCTGACTCCCCTCAAAAAATGTCGCTAACGTTTGCCGACATTGTTTCCGGCGATTACCTTTTCGTTGTTTCCGGAGAAGATACTAGGGGAAAAGAGGAGATTACTGCTAAAGAAATACAAATTACTTCCCAATAATAAACAAAAAGTATGAATAAGAAAATTT
>CAYXYS010000015.1:6552-12414 GCA_964469735.1 uncultured Candidatus Saccharibacteria bacterium | reverse complement strand
CGCCCAAGCGTGCCCTCCATATATCGCTTGAATAGTTCTGGAGAAAGCAAAAAATGATTACCTATATCATTAGTAATCAAATAATTTTTGCCGAGCTTTTTAAATCGGCAAAAAGCCACTTTTTTAGTGTTGAGCCTAATTTTTTTATTCATTTCTCATTTCGGCCAAGACATAATTTGCAAATTCATCCTGAAAATGCAAACCGGCCTCCCCGTCTAATTTCTTCACTATTACTACATACCCCTTTCCTTCAGCCCCAACCTTAAATTCGGCTAATTTGCAAAAAGCATCAGCCGCTCTTTTTATAGCGCTTAATTTATATAATTTTTTATCAAAAATAATTTTCATCCTACTTTCCCCCATACTTATCCTCCCATGGAACGGCTATACCCAAGGCGTCTTTCTGCCAATCCTCTTTTTCCTCCTCTTCCGACATTTCTCCAAGGGCAGAGAGCAAAGCCGTACCGACTATATACTCTCTGATTTTCTTATTATTTTTTGAAATCTGGAAGCGCAAACCATAATTAATTAATTCGTTTGTAAAATCATCCGCCAAATTTTTCAATTTTTTCGGGCTATTCCCTGTTTTGTTTTTTATTTGGACAATAATTTTTCCTTTCGGATCTCCGGATAAACGAATATAGACCTTGTCTAAAAAAGCATAAGACGCCCCGTATATCGCCTCCAAGGGATATAATTTAGAATCTATGGTAATTTTTATGAAATCCTTTTTTTGGGTAAGCATGTTAATTTATTTTAATGTTCTCTCTGGAAACCGTCAAGGAAAACAAAAAGCCACTGTACAATTTTGAACAGTGGCTTTTGTTTAGTGAGGATAGTACACTGTAGCTGCAATTGAGAAGGCAAGGCCACAAGCTATCAGGGCAGCCAGTATGTGGCTGATTCGGAAAATAATGTACATCTTCATTATTCCCACCTCCTTAATATTAATGTGCTTATACTATAATAATACACTAAATATATAATTTGTCAAGAGCAATAAAAATCCCCCGTTGCTTGATAAACGAGGGATTTTCTTTTTACGTTATTCTGGAAAAATCTGCAAAAAAAACGAGAATGATGATCGCCAGGAAAAACGCTGTGCTTGCCACCTTAATGCCCGTTTCAACCCTATTTCCGGCTTTTAATTTATGTTGGAAAAATTCCGTCATAATCCTGCCGCCGTCTAACGGTAAAATGGCAATAGATTCATCATAGCAAAACCGATTGATACGTAAGCCCCCCATATGGTCGCCTGATAAAGGCTCATGAATCCCATTCCCATGGTAAATAGACCGACTGGGCCCATAATACTTTCCTCGGCGCCGACTGCAACCAAAGACCAAATAAGATATACCGTCATTGCCAGTCCCAAAAAAGGCAGAATATAGGCGCTGATTTTTTTGCTAAATCCCCATAGAATAAAAGCCGTGGCTATAAGCAGAATCAAGGCAATGAGATTAGCGGTCAGGTCCTCGGGATACTTAAATAGCTTCACTATCGTCCAGGGTATGATTATCAAAATGCCCATAATGAAATTGGCAATTATGCCGGCTCCGTAAATATGGGCCCTTTCTTGATAGGAAAGTCTTCCCATTTCTTCGGCATTTTTAGGACGAACATAGGCCCCCAGTAAAAATGGATGAATTCTAAAGGTAAAACCCGAAGAAAATTTAATTGCCAGAGAAGGTAAGCGCGGAATCGGCAATCCCAGACCTGCTTCAGGCACCTCCACTCCGTGCATCCTCATCGCAATTCCATGCGACAATTCGTGGACAATCAAAGCCACCAGAATCAGAATAATAAAAATTGCAAAGAACATTCCAGCCTCCTTTCATATCTATTAAATTACTGTATTATTATACACGCCACCCCCCCCACTTGTCAACTCAAAACTTTTCCTATGAATCTCGCAAGGACCATATTTTTTAATCATCCTATAATGATACGAAGTCCCGTAGCCCTTGTGTCTGTCAAAACCGTAATGTGGATATCTTTGATGAAGCTTGAGCATCATCTTGTCCCGGCTTACCTTAGCGATGATTCCGGCAGCCATGCAGGAGAATATTTTTCCGTCTGCTCCCGCCACCGGTTGCTGTAAAACATCGGAGGCAATCTTAAAATTGCCGTCCAAAACCAAAAAATCTATTTTGGAATTTCGGGACTTGGATTTCAAGTTATTAATAGCTCTCTCCATGCCCAGCTTAGTCGCCCCCAGGATATTTATCCTGTCGATAATCCTTTCGGAAACCTTTCCTATCCCCCATTTAATGCCGGAATGTCTAGTTAAAATTTTATAAAACTCCTCTCGTTGCTTTGCAGAAAGCTTTTTGGAATCTTTCATCGAGCTGAAAATTGG
Organism: uncultured Candidatus Saccharibacteria bacterium; assembly: GCA_964469735.1. GTDB lineage: Bacteria > Patescibacteriota > Minisyncoccia > Minisyncoccales > MHMH01 > JACOYH01. Next base: position 10,055 of record CAYXYS010000015.1, on the reverse strand, counting down.
CTTAAACTTCGACCAGTTAAATTCCGGAGAAACCCTTACGGCGCAGGCGACCACCGGACCCGCCAAAGGTCCCCTGCCGGCTTCGTCCAATCCTATCACTCCCTCAAATCCTTTATTCCACAGCTTTTTTTCAAAATTGATGCTTACCGCCATTAATTGATTTTATCCCAGCTCTTTTCATTTGCCAACTAATTTTGTAGAATACCTTAATCTATGAAGTTTACTCACTTGCACGTCCACTCCCATTATTCCCTGCTCGATGGCTTGCCAAAGATCGACGAGCTTTTAGATTATGCAAAAGAGCTCGGCATGGATTCAATCGCCCTAACCGACCACGGCGTGCTTTACGGAGCAGTAGAGTTTTTTAAAAAGGCCAAAGAAAAGGGAGTAAAGCCGATAATCGGCTGCGAAGTATATGTGGCTCAAGAGAAAATGGAGCAAAAAAGGCCGGGTATAGACGACAAGAGGTACCATTTGGTGCTTTTGGCTAAAAATGAAACGGGGTATAAAAATCTGGTGAAAATGATTACCAGGGCCCACCTGGAAGGATTTTATTACAAACCAAGAATTGACGAAGATCTTCTTTCCCGGCATGCCGAAGGCCTTATTGCTATGACCGCCTGCATACAGGGAAAAATCCCTCGCTTGATTCTCGCTAACAAGCAAAAAGAGGCTGAAGATCTCGCCCTGAAATACAAAAAACTTTTCGGCGACGGAAATTTTTATCTGGAAATTCAAAGCCACCCCAATATTGAAGAGCAAGGTAAGGTCAACGAAAAGCTCATTGCCATGTCAAAAAAACTGGATATTCCCTTAGTGGCTACCAACGACTGCCATTATCTGAGGAAAGACGACGCCGAAGCTCAAGATATCCTAATGCTCATCAATACCGGAGCCGACGCCAACGACCCGGAACGACTTACTATGACCGAAGATGACTTTTCCATAAAAAGCCCCGGCCAAATGGCCGAAGAACTGAAAGACGTTCCCGAAGCCCTGGAGAACACCCAAAAAATAGCCGATGCCTGCAACTTCGAATTCGAACTGGGCAAAATCAAACTGCCGTATTACGAAGTTCCCCCAGGAAAAGCTCCCGACCAATACTTAAAAGAACTCTGCTACCAAAGGCTGGAAACCCGGTATCCCAAACCGTCAAAAGCAGTTAAGGAAAGGCTTGACTACGAACTTTCGGTAATAGCCCAAACCGGATTCGCCGGCTACTTTTTGATTGTCCAAGATTTTGTAAACTGGGCCAAAGAAAACAGGATAGTAGTGGGTCCGGGCAGAGGTTCTGCGGCCGGCTCTTTAGTTTCTTACGTTTTAAACATTACCAACGTCGATCCTTTGGCCTACGACCTCCTCTTTGAAAGATTTATCAACCCCGAAAGAATTTCCATGCCCGATATCGACTTGGATTTTGCCGACAGGAGAAGAGATGAAGTTATAGAATATGTAGCCCAAAAATACGGCCGCGACAGGGTGGCCCAGATAATAACCTTCGGAACGATGGCCGCCAGGGCCGTAATCCGCGATGTTGGAAGAGCTTTGGGATACCCTTACGGATATTGCGATAAACTGGCTAAAATGGTTCCCTTCGGATTTTCATTAAATCAAACCTTGGCAAAAATAAACGAATTTAAGCAGGCTTACGACTATGACGACAAAGCGAGGCGCTTAATAGACCTGGCTAAAAAACTGGAGGGAGTTGTCCGCCATGCCTCCACTCACGCCTGCGGAGTGGTGATTTCCAAAGACCCCCTGGAAACCGTTGTTCCCCTCCAGCATCCAACCCAAAACGAAGGCACCATAGTAACCCAATATGAAATGCACGCCATTGAAGACCTGGGTTTGTTGAAAATGGACTTTTTGGGATTGAAGAATCTAACCATTATTGAAGACACTCTGGCCAGGATTTACAAAGTCCACGGCCAGTCGATAGATATTCAAAAACTTCCTTTGGACGACGAAGCCACTTATGAAACCTTAAGAAAAGCCGACACCGTTGGAGTATTCCAACTGGAATCGGGAGGAATGAGAAGATACTTGAAACAGTTAAAACCCACTGAGTTTGAAGACATAATCGCCATGGTCGCCCTTTACAGGCCAGGCCCCATGGAATTCATCCCCGACTACATATCAAGAAAGCACGGCAAAAAGAAAATAGAGTATATCCATCCTAAATTGGAACCGATATTAAAAAACACCCAGGGAATATGCATTTATCAGGAACAGCTTATGCAAATAGCCAGGCAGCTTGCCGGATTCACTATGGGAGAAGCAGATGTTCTCAGAAAAGCAGTGGGCAAAAAAATAAAATCACTTTTAGCAGCTCAAAAAGAAAAGTTTATTAACGGAATGATTAAAAACGGCATTAAAGAAGCTACAGCCAAGCAGCTTTGGGAATGGGTTATACCTTTTGCCAGATACGGTTTCAATCGCTCGCACTCGGCTTCCTATGCCACTGTCGCCTACCAAACCGCCTACCTTAAAACCCATTACCCTGTGGAATTTATGGCCGCCGTGCTGACTTCGGAAAGAGCGGATGTGGAAAGAATCTCCGTACTCATAGAAGAATGCGAGAAAATGAAAATCAAAGTTCTTCCTCCCGACGTCAACGAAAGTTTTATGAACTTCAGCGTTGTTCCCGGAAAAAACCAAATCCGCTTTGGATTGCTGGCTATTAAAAATGTCGGCCACAACGTAGTGGAAACAATCCTCCAAGAAAGAAAAGAAAGAGGCCATTACACTTCAATAGACGATTTCGTTTCCAGGGTCAATTCCAAGGATTTAAATAAAAAATCCCTGGAAAGCCTCATTAAAGCCGGCACTTTTGATAAATTAGGAGAAAGAAATCAACTTCTCTCCAATCTTGAAAAACTTTTGAATCATGCGCGGGAAACCCAAAAGAACAAATCCAACGGCCAAAAAGGACTTTTTGACGGCATGAAACTTACGAACAATTTTGCCATGACTGACGTTCCCGCTTCCCAAGAAACAGAAAGGCTGAAGTGGGAAAAAGAACTTCTAGGGTTGTACGTGTCGGGACATCCGGTAGAAAAATACAAAAAGATTATGGAAAGAAAGTGCCTCCCCATAGCACAGGTTTCCCAAGACCTGATCGGCAAACTGGTTAAAATCGGCGGGGTTATTTCAAGCGTAAAGAAAATTATAACCAAAACCGGCCGGCCAATGCTTTTCGTCAATTTGGAAGACGATACCAACAGAATAGAAGTAGTGGTATTCCCCTCCACAATGGAAAATTACCCAACCTCTTTCCAGGAAAACAAAGTTGTTTTTATTAAAGGAAAAGTGGACAACAGGGATAATGTTCCCAAAATAATCTGCAATACGGTCGAAGAAATAATCGAAAAATAATAAAGCCGAATAAATGCACAAATTAAATACACGGGTGAAACCCGTGTATTTTCTTGGTTGGGGGTAGAAGATGCCAAACGATAATAATTTCTTTAATTTTATTACCCAAGTTTAGATGAAAAAGGTTT